>JALRJJ010000034.1 GCA_023255095.1 bacterium | reverse complement strand
TGTTACTGCTCTACAAAACATTAGTGGTTTAACTAACGTAGTAGGTGATGGTGGAAGTTATGTCGCTTCACTAGCTACTTATCTAGCAACTCAAGGAAATGAAAATCTCGCTAACATGGTTGGTGCATTTGATTCTCCTTTAGCTGGAGGTAATGGTAACGGTACCGGTCTTGATGATCTTGCTGCTGCTATCATTGGTGGAGTTGCAAGAGTACCGATTGGTGCGATTGCTCCTGCTCAATCACTCTATGGTGGTAATTTAGTTTATGGATATAAACAATTAACAAATGACCTTCACTTAAACGGTTTAGAAGCAACTTTAAACTACTTCCCTAACAATAGTTGGAATTTCTACGGAAATGTTTCTTTGTTAGATAAAAATTCAATTGATGTAGATTTTGAAGGTGTGACTAATACTGTTAACATGAATACTCCTAAATTTAAATTAGGTGCTGGAATGCAATACATCGGTGATGGTGAATCTTATGGTCTATCTTTAAGATACCAAGATTCATACTACTCTGATGGTTTCTCAGGAAATGCTGGGAGAATCGAAAGCTTCTACACTCTAAGTTTAAATGCTAAATGGGATGTAGATATGTTTGAAGGAATGTCAGTTGGAGTTTCTATTGATAACTTAACTGATATTGTTCACAGAGAAACTTTCCTAGGACCTGAAATGGGTAGATTCTCTACTCTTTCAGTAGGATACGATTTCTAATAAAAAAGAAATTGTAAGAAATAAAAAAGCCCTCGCAATGAGGGCTTTTTTATTATACAAATCAATATTGTATTACCAAGGAAGACTTGTTAAATCAACATTCCCGCCAGTAATAATCAATACAAGTTTTTGTCCTTGAAATTTCTCTTTATTGGCTATTAACGCAGCTAAGGTTAAAGCGCAAGAAGGCTCAATAACAATTTTCATTTGTTCCCACATTAATTTAGTGGTTTTAATAATTTCATCTTCAGTAGCTAAAATAATATCATCAACATTTTCTTGAATGATCGGTAAGGTAAGCTGACCAACAATAGCCATTAGTCCATCAGCAATTGAAGGACGATGCTCCATAGGAATTCTTTTTTGTGCATTATACATTTGATAAGTATCATCAACATTCAAAGGTTCGCAACCGATAATTTTTGCTCGAGAGCTCTTGCCTTTTAAGGCAATGGAAATTCCACTTATTAAACCGCCCCCACCAATGGGAACTAATACTCCATCAAAACCTGAAACTTGTTCAAGAATTTCCAATCCAATGGTGCCCTGCCCTGCGATAACATCGTAGTTATCGTAAGGATGAATTGCAACGCGATTATTGTCTTCGATTGTTTTAGCATATAATGCATCTCTTTCAGACATTTTATCACAAAAAACCATATTTCCATTATAGCGTTTAACATTCTCAATCTTCGCCTTGGATACACTTCTAATCATTACAATATCCGCATGAATATTTTTAGAGTTAGCTGCGCAAGCAATAGCGCCCCCATGATTTCCAGAAGACTGACAGGCTACACCACGTGATTTTTCTTCTTCATTTAAGCCAAAAATAGCGTTAGATGCTCCTCTAATTTTAAATGAACCTGTAGTCTGAAAATTTTCACATTTAAAATACAAATCCATTCCAAGCATATCATTGAAAAATTCAGAGGTTAAGACTGGAGTAACCTTAGCAATAGAACTGATACGTTCTTGAGCATCCAGAATATCATTTAGATTCGGTCGATGGTCTAACATTTACTTAACAAACAAAAGTTTACCAACAGAATTAAATACATCGGATTGAATCTGATAAAAATAAACTCCGCTACTCACAGTATCGCCATTATCATTTTTAGCATCCCATAAAACAGACTGATACCCAAATTTTTCTTCATTATCTATAAGAGTTCTGACAATTCTACCTCTAATATCGATAATAACCATAGTGATTCGTGCAGTGGTTGTTAAATCAAATTCAATCGTTGTTCCAGTTTCTCGGAAAGGATTTGGATAACTTTGACCTAAACGATAGGTAGAAGGCGCAGTTTGAATCAAATTATACCCTTCCGATAAAAGAGAATTATTGTTATCATATGCTGCATAACTTACTTTGATAAATTCATAAGTATCTGAAAGGTTTTCAAAGTTAAAGTTCACTTCATTTCTTTTGGTTTCAGATGTTGGATTTAAATTTCCAATTTCAACATGAGCAACACCAGTTTCAGAACTACTTGCACTTAAAACCATTTCATTTAAAATATTCGATGGTTGGAAATTAATTAAGTATCTATCTGGATTATACTCAAAATATACCTGAATTGATTCAGATTCATCAGGGAAACGTAAAATCAATTGATCATTTAAAATACGTAAAAATGGATTGGTACCTTGAACAGTATAATTAGGTGTAGACAATCCATTTTCTTCAAGAGACCATAACCACAAGGCTTTAAACTGATTAGCATCCTTTTCATCTGAAACGCCATCAAAGTTGGGGAAAAGATATGGCATACTTCCTGTCACAGGAGCTATATCAATTCCTGGATATCCAGCAATAAACGCCTTGTAGTCATCAAAGTCAATTACCCAATCTCCATTAGTATCTCCTAAAAGAGAGCCGAAGAAATAAAATGTTTTAGATACTACATCAGAAGAAAGACCGACTTGGTCAGTTGCATATATATTAATATAGTATTGTTGGTAGTCGGCTAACAACAAATTACTCAGTTGAATATTGTTTGTCGAAAAAGGCTGATCAGCAATAATTTCTTTGGTTGATGGTGATAAACCAATCGATACATAGTAATTGGCAATTCCAGTGGTGGAATCATCAAAATTGGAAAGTGTAAGTTTTACATTTCCGTTTTTAACGATATATTGTGAATCTTCGAGATTATCAATTGAAAACGTACCAGCAATAGGATTTTCTCTATCAACTAAAATAGAGATTCTGTTTGACTCAAAATTATTAAAACCAGAAGAGTCTCCAATGACTGAATTTTCTGGAATGTATACTTCTACTTCACCATCGGAGATTGCTTCAATATCAAAACTGTAACTTCTTCCATCTGAGCTATTAAAACTGACTATTGTACCATTAGAAACATTGATATCATCCTGAGTAAATCCAGTGACACTTTCAGCAAAATTAACATTAATTGAAAATCCATCTGCGCTAGTGGCGTATGAAACACTTGATGAAAGCGTCACATTGATTCCTTCAACTACTTCTTCCCAATTCCTAGCTGCCGCCCAAGCATATCCTTCTAAGGCTTGTTCCTCTGAAAACATTCTCATTTGATCATCAAAGGAATAATCCATATAATTCATAAACTGGTCACCTTTACCAGTCACATTTATACAGCTATTTATTCCTCTTCTTCCATAAAAATCACCACTACTAGCAGGCCACTCATAAATTTGCGCATCTCGATTATTTTCAATTTGAGCAGGAACATCATTCCAAACTGGCGAACCACAATTTGATGCTGAGAATGTATGGGGGAAAGTAAAATTATGCCCCAATTCATGAGTCAATGTTCTTCCTCTATTATAACCTGAAATGGTACCAGGATTTTCAAGAGAACCGACTGATTCAGTGATCACAACTGACTCAGGAAAACCTAAGTATGCTTGACCTAATAAATTCCCTCCAAGTGGAGCAATGTAGATGTTTAAATAACCATTTTGATAACCACCTGGAGCTCCACTATCTGTAGAAGTATTACTAGCAAGACTACTTGCTTGGGCAACTCCAGAAACTGTTGAAGAAGAAATATTGTATCGACGAATTGAGACTCCCTCAATTAATTCATCACCTGTTCTTTCGCCTTGCGCTCCAACAAATTTCACTTGCATGGAACCTCGAACAGCATTAAAGGCGTAATCTATTCCTGGATCGTAAGGAGCATTAGATGGATTGGGATCAGAAGGGATCTCATCTCCATCTGGATTTAAATTTTGGAAATCTAAGTTAATTTGATCAAAATTAGCTGCAATCTTATCCTTGGCAAGATTGTCAGATTGATCAAAATACAAAACATGAAAAATGACAGGAATATAAATAGTTGAACGAGCAGTTCTCCACTGAGGATTATTTTCAATCAAAGATTTGCTTTGAGCTATCAAAGCGTCTCTTTCTTCTATAAATTCTGGATTATTTACCTGTAACTCTCGCTCTAACTCATCGCTCATACATCTAACATAATCTTCTACTGAAGAATGAACATGCTGTTGAGCTATAGCTATTGAGAGAAAACAAAATATAGTTGCTAAAAATTTTCTCATGTATCTACCCTATTATCTGTTTGGAATTATTGTAATATGTTTTCAGAGTTTCAAGCCTTACTTCTTCGTAACCTCTAATTACATCCGGCAAAGCAGAGAACTTGATCATTTTTTCATAACCTCCATTTTTAATTGAAGGTAAATTTTCAGTTAAAACAGTTTTATAATGTTTAAGAACTTCGATGTCTGCTTTTCTGACATCAGCACTAAACCAAGCCATAAAATCAAGTTTAGTCCCTCTTAAAAATTTAAGATTTTTTAATAATACAAAAAATACTTTAAACCATTTTCCAAGCGATAATTTAGATTTCACTCCTGGGAGTTTGTTCAATAACGGAATATTTTCCAATTTTTTCATAATAGGAGGATGTAACATAAAGTTAATTTTAGCGGATGAACCAAATTCAGACTGTATCGCAGCTTCTAATTCTGGCTTTAAGGACAATCTTGCTACCTCATACTCATCTTTAACCGCCATTAGCTTGAATAAATACTTTGCTACATTTTGAGTTAATTCAGAGGAATTCTGACTTTGTTTTTCTTCATTATGAATCACTTGAATAAAATTAATGTATTCTTTTGCATAGGAAAGATTTTGATAAGCTATTAATTCCGGAACTCTATGCTCTAAAATTCTTTGTAAATCTTTGTCAGGATTCAATGAATCGATTAAAGATTTGGCTTCATTTGAAATGATAGGTTTTGAACTAAGATCACCTGAACGATATAGTTTTAAACTTTCAATCCAAATGGGATCAGCAGCAACTTTACGACCAATAAGAAAAGCTTTTTTATTAGCTTTAACAGAAACGCCATTTAATTCAATCGCTTCTTCAATAGATGAAGCATCTAATGGAATACAACCTGACTGAAATGCAGCACCAACAACGATAAAATTAGCTTGCATATTACTTCCAAAAAAATGTTCTGAAAGCTCAGTGGCATTCAATAAAGTTTTTGACTTGGAATAATTGGAAATAGTAGAAATCATTTGTTGAGAATCCGGGTATTCTGAGGTAGTATTTCTCACCATATCACCCGTAGGAATCTCAGAGGCAGAAATCACAGAGATAGATCTTTTCGGGTTAAGTTTTGCAAGATTTTTTGGATTGAAACCAGTCAATAAATCAAAAACCAAATAAGCATCAGCTTCCCCATTCCCAACTCGACTAGACAAATCTTTCTTAGAGTTTTTTAAGATTTTTAAATGAGAAACTACAGATCCTCCTTTTTGACTGAGTCCTGTCTGATCCAAAGAAATAACTTTTTTATTCTCAAGAAAAGCAGCAGTGGAAATAATTTGATTTACAGTAACAACTCCAGTCCCTCCAATTCCTAACATGAAGATGTTAGAAATGTCTTTTTCATTTTTATTAGGGGTTGGTAAAGATTTAGAATCAAAATCTAAGCCTGGGAGATTTCTTTTGTCATCTTTTTCAGAAGGAATAATTGAAATAAATGATGGACAATTTCCATCAACGCAGGAATAGTCTTTATTACATGAAGGTTGATCAATTTGAGTTTTTCTTCCATATTCAGTTTTAATTGGCTGAACACTTAAACAGTTTGATTTAACACCACAATCTCCGCACCCTTCACAAACAGCTTCATTGATAAAAATTCTCTTTTTAGGCTCATGAACCAATCCACGTTTTCTCAGGCGTCTTAAATTTGCTGCACATGTTTGATCATGAATTAAAACTGTGACACCTTTAATAGCTTTTAGTTTTTTTTGAGCTTCGACAATATCTTCACGATGCATTATTTCGATATCTTTATCCCATCGCGATTTTGGAATATCTTTATAAGTATCAGGATCATCGGATGTAATTATAGTTTTTAAAACCCCTTGGGATTTCAAATATTTTGTTAGTTCTGGCAAATCTAAACCTCCATCAGGATCTTGGGCTCCTGTCATTGCCACTGCTCTATTATATAAGATTTTATAGGTAATGTGAGATTTGGCAGCAATTGCCTGTCTTAAAGCTAAAGATCCTGAGTGAAAAAATGTTCCATCACCAATATTCTGGAACATATGTTCTTTATTAACAAAGGGCTCCATACCAACCCATTGAGCTCCTTCTCCACCCATATGAGTAGTTCCAAAGGCTTTACCATCATCTACAAACATAGCCATCAAATGACAACCGATACCACCAAAGGCGGAGTCTCCATCTGGTAACTTAACTGTAGAGGTGTTATGAGGACATCCAGAACAATAATACATAGATCTTGCAGTCAAAGATTCGATAGCATCTCTATGGTCAATTTCGTTTAGAATTCTTATTTTTTCATTTGAAGACTCTATACCAAATCTAGAATGATAACGCTCAAATAAAATTTTAGCAATGTCATCAGCGGTTAATTCACCATAACCAGGAAATAAATCTTGATTATTTTCATCAGTTTTACCAACAATTAAAGGTTTAGATCTATAATTATAAATCTCTTCTTTAAGCAACATTTCAATAAAAGATCTTTTTTCTTCAATTACAATTATCTCATCCAAACCAGAAGAAAATCTTTCAATTAGCTTTGAATCTAATGGAAAAGTAACCCCAAGCTTAAGAATTCGAATTCCCTTTTCGTTTAAAAACGCTTGATCCCAACCTAAAGTATCAAGGGCCTCAACTATATCATAATAAGTTTTTCCTGCAGAAATGATTCCTATCTTCGCATTTTCACTATCCATAGTAATTTTATTTATAGGATTAACCTCTAAGAATTTTTTAGCAGCCTTTATACGACCAAGATGAATTTCTTTTTCTGTTGGTAAGCTGTGGTGCCCTACCAACTTAGCGTTTTGCGTGTGCTTCCATGGCATATTGTTATAAATGAAATCTGGAATAGTAATATTTATTCTTTCAGGGTGAACTATTGCGCTTCCAAAAGCATCTGCAATATCAGTCACAATTTTAAAACCAGACCAAAGTCCTGAATATCTAGACATTTCATAAGCATATCTACCCAAATCAAGAATTTCCTGAACGTTGCCAGGATAAAAAATTGGCATCATTGCATCAAAAAGCGCTGGCTCAGATTGAGAAGGAAGAGTTGAAGATTTACAAGAAGGATCGTCTCCTGCTACTGCAATTACTCCACCATTCTTGCTAACACCTAAGAAATTCGCGTGTCTAAAAATATCGCCAGACCTATCAACCCCTGGAGCTTTACCGTACCACATGCCCAAAACACCATCATATTTTACGTTAGAAACCATACCAGCCATCTGACTTCCATAAATCAATGTGGCTCCAAGATCTTCATTAACTCCAGGAATAAAATTAATATTATGTTGGTCTAATAATTTTTTATTTTTAACAAGATTGATATCCAGCATACCGACAGGAGAACCCCTGTAACCAGAGACTAAAGTTCCTGTGTTTAGTCCCTTGATTAGGTCTGCTCGGTTTTGATCAAGCAATAATCTTACTAATGCTTGTATTCCTGATAATATAATTCTCCCTTCAAGAAGCGTATATTTATCATCCAATGAAAAATTTTGATTCTGGTTATATTCTGACATAATTAATTAGATGAAATTTAGTTCTTAATTAATAGCATTTAAATATTTTTTTATCATATTATTGAAAAAAATAAGATTATTGAAAAAAAATAAAAAAAATGCTTTTTTCAACTTGACAAAAATTTATTAATTAAGCTAAGTTATTAGGCTTGCCTGTATGCAAATTCTACCAATTTGTGTAATTGCAAAAAAACTTTTAAAAAAATTTAACCGAGGGATTTTATACAAAAAAATGGCTGCAGAAGCGATAGAATTAAATTTTCCAACTGAAGAACAAAAGTCTAAGGTTGACAAGGATTTAAGAGATACGCTTCTCAACATCAACCTCTCTCAGAATAATCAAATAACTGATCACGAAGAATCATGTCCTTCCCAATTCACATCTGAAGAATACTATAAAGAAGATGATTTAGGTAAAAGTGTTTTGGAAATGAAGTATTTAGCCCCAGGTGAAAAATCACCTTGGGATCTTTGGAAACGCCAAGCTAAAGCTTTAGCTAGTGTTGAGAAAACCAAAGCGTTAAGAGAAAAATGGGAAGTAGAATTTTTTGATGCACTCAAGAATTTTAAGTTCGTTCCTGGGGGAAGAATTATGCATGGTGCAGGTAGAGAAGATATCACCACATCTCTAAATAATTGTTACGTTGTTGGCATAAAAAATGATTCCATAAAGTCAATTTACGATTGTGTTGTTAAAGAAGCTTTGACTTATAAATATGGCGGAGGCTGTGGTCATGATTTATCAATACTGCGTCCAGGAGGGGATGAAATTCTTGGAACCGGAGGAAATTCATGTGGCCCTGTTGGCTTTATGAATTTATTTAGTGAAAACACTAACACTATCGCTCAACACGGACGCCGTGGAGCTAACATGCAAACTCTAAGAATTGATCACCCAGATATTGAAAAATTTATAGAAATCAAAACAGGAAATATTGATATGGTAAAGTATTCAAATATTTCTGTGTTATTAACCGATGAATTCATGCAAGCAGTAAAAAGTAACTCGAATTTTGAACTCAAATGGGGTGGGCAAGTTTACAAAACTGTAAATGCCAATGATTTATGGATGAAAATTATTAATCATGCTCATTCAAGCGCTGAACCGGGATTAATCTTTTGGGATACAATGAAAAAATATCACAATGCAGAGTATTGTAGTCCTCTTCTATCAACTAATCCTTGCGCAGAACAACCACTGCCTGATGGTGGTTGTTGTAACTTAGGTGCTCTAAACCTCGAACGTTTTGTTTCTAAAGATGGTTCGTTCAATTTTGATGAATTTACAACTGTTACAGAAGTAGCTACCCGCTTTCTTGACAATGTCATTGATTACAATATTGACAGACATGCTCTAGAAGAACAGAAACAAAATGCAAAAAATGATCGAAGAGTAGGATTGGGTATCTTAGGTTTAGGAGATATGTTTGTTAAAATGGGTGTAAAGTATGACTCTCAAGAAGCTTTAGATATAATTGAACAAATTATGCGAGTTCATAGAGATGCTGCATACAGAACAAGTATTGAATTAAGCCGCGAAAAAGGTCAGTTTCCAAATTTTGATTGGGACGGATATTCTCAGAGTAAATTTGTTAATGAATTACCAAAAGACATTAAAGAAAATATTCAGAAATTTGGAATCAGAAATTGTACGTTGACTACCGTAGCTCCCACTGGAAGTGGGGCAATTGTAGCAAGAGTTACTTCTGGAATAGAACCAATCTTTGCAACTTCATACCAAAGGAAGGTTAAAAAGAATTCTTCACTAGGCAAGGAATTTGACATCTTTACAGTGTATCATCCAGTAATCAAAGAAATCTTTGGTTCAGATACTAATCTTCCTCAGTATGTTGTAACAGCCCACAATGTTGACCCTTATTTTAGAGTTAAAATGCAAGGGGTAGTTCAAAAATACATTGATACTTCTATTTCTTCTACTGTTAATTTGAGTGAAGATACAACTGTCAAGACGGTTGCAGATATTTATATGACTGCATACGACACAAATCTAAAAGGTATTACTGTATATAGAGAAGGATCTAGAGAAGGAATTCTTGTCACGAATGAAAAGAGCAAGGAAAATAAAAAAGATTCTTCAAAAGAAACTACTGAAACATCTTCAAAAAAACGCACAGCCAGAAATAGACCAAACATCACCCAAGGAACGACCTTAAGAATGAGAACAGGCGATGGAACCCTATACGTCACTGTTAACGAAGATGATAATGGACTTTGTGAAGTCTTCACTGCAATTGGAAAAGCAGGTGGAACTGTTGCTGCTCAAACCGAAGCGATTAGTCGATTAATTTCCCTAGCACTTCGTTCTGGAATTGATCCAAAAAGTATTATAAATCAACTCAAAGGAATTAGTGGACCTAACCCAACTTGGGAAAATGGCCAACTAATTCTTTCAACACCAGATGCAATCGGAAGGGCATTAGAATCATTTTTAAATAGAAATGACAACTCATCATCTATTCAAAAAAATAGTACTTCTAAATTTGAGATGGCTGAAACAAATTCGCAAACTAAAGGACGTTATTGCGCTGAATGTGAATCATATTCAGTAGTAAATGAAGGCGGTTGTGATACCTGCAAAGATTGCGGTTGGTCTAAGTGTCAGTAAAATAAAAAATTATTTTTCAATAATTTCTTTTTCTTTAATAGAAAAAATATCGTTTAGCTTAGTAATAAATTCATCAGTAAGGCTTTGAACATCATCCATAAAACGTTTAACTTCATCTTCTGGTAGTTTTTCTTCGGTATCTATTTTTTTCACAACTTGAATAATATCACGACGAATATTACGAATTGACACTCTTCCCTCTTCAACTTGTTTTGAAGCAATTTTGACAAATTCTTGTCTTCTTTCCATTGATAGTGGTGGAAACGGAATAATAATAGAAGACCCATTATTAGATGGATTAAGCCCAAGGTCAGAATTGCGAATTGCTTTTTCAATTGTAGCCATGGAAGATTTATCAAATGGTTGGATACTTAAAGTTATCGCATCTAAAACACTTATGTTCGCTAACTGATTAATAGGAAATTCACTATCATAAAAATTAACAGAAATCTTATTTAACATATCTGGATTAGCTCTACCAGTACGTATTTTTGAGAGTTCGGCAGTTACAAAATCTACCGCTTGTTGCATTTTAACTTTGGTTGAATCAATATATTGAGCAAACATTAAACTATGAAGATTCACCAATTGCAAATCTGACAAATCTATTTATTGTAATATTTTCGCCAATCTTAGCAACTGATTCTTGTAAAAGTTGGGTAATATTCTGTTCTGGATTCTTAATAAACGTTTGTTGCATTAAGCAATTATCTTCAACAAATTTATTGAGTTTACCCTCAACAATTTTATCGACTACATTATCAGGTTTTCCTGTGGCTTTTGCCTGATCAATATAAATTTCTTTCTCTTTAGCAATAATACTTGGATCAATATTTTCTTCATTAATAGCTAAAGGATTGGTTGCAGCAATTTGCATAGCAATATTATTAGCAAGGTCTATAAACCCGTCTGTTTTAGCAACAAAATCTGTTTCACATCCAAGTTCTAACATAACTCCTAATTTATTTCCGTTATGAATATAGGAATATATGATACCCTCTTTTGCATCTCTTGAAGATTTCTTTTCAGCTTTAGCAATTCCAGATTTTCTTAAAAAATCTAAGGCTAAATTAATATCACCATTAGATTCTACTAGAGCTTTTTTACAGTCCATCATTCCTGCACCAGTTTTTTCTCTCAAGTCTCTTACTAATTTTGCATCAATGCTCATTGACTAGCACCTTTCACTTCATCATTTGTACTGTCATTTAAATCTTTAGAATTCACAGAGCTATCATCAATTTTCGTTTCTTCTGGTTTTCCAACACTTATGATAGCATTAACAATTTCAGAAATTAACAATTGAATAGTTCTAATTGAATCGTCGTTTGCTGGAATTGGAAAACTACACAATGAAGGATCAGTATTAGAATCAACAATACAAACAACAGGAATTTCAAGTTTCTTTGCTTCTTCGAGGGCAATATGTTCTGTCTTTCCATCCACAACAACTATAACGTTTGGAAGGCGATTCATATCTTTAATTCCTCGATGTTGGTCGGATAATTTTAACTTTTCTCTATTAAGTTTTAAAATTTCTTTTTTTGTTAAATCATCATAAATAGAAGAACCTTCTTTTTCAAGAGCATGCAATCTTTTAATACTCTTACGAATGGTAGAAAAATTAGTTAAAGTTCCTCCTAGCCATCTTTCTACAACATAATACATTCCACAACGATCTGCTTCTTGTTGGATAACATCTTTTGCATGTTTTTTAGTACCAACAAAAAGAACGTCTCCATTGTTTTGAACTATTTCGACTATAAATGAAAGCGCTTTGTCAAGACTCTTAAGGGTATAATCAAGATTAATGATATCAATTCCATTTTTTTGTGAAAGAACAAAGTCTTTAAAATTTGGATTAGTTTTACTTGTAATATGTCCGAAGTGTGCGCCAGTATTGATTAAATCATCTTTAGTAATTTTATGCATAATATATTATCTCTTAGAAAACTGAAATTTCTTTCTTGCTCCAGGTTGACCGTATTTTTTACGCTCAACAACTCTTGAATCTCTAGTTAACAATCCTCTGTTTCTTAATTGTAGTTTAAAATCTTCATTAAGTTCAATTAACGCTCTAGCAATACCCAATCTAATTGCTCCAGCTTGTCCAGTTAGACCACCGCCAGAAACATTAATTTTTAAATCAATTTTATCATTAAGATTTAAAACTGTTAGTGGCTCCAAGGCGTGTATAACAAGTGAATCTCTTTTAAGATATTCTTTAATATTTGAATTTTTGTTGACAGTATGAGTTCCTTGACCGTCAGATAAGTAAACTCTGGCAACAGAACTTTTTCTTCTTCCGACACCATTGTAAAAATTATTATTCATTAATTAGAACTCCATTGGGTTGGTTTCTGTGCTCCCTGATTGTGATTATTATCTCTGTATACTCTTAAATGTTTACTGATTTCTCTTCCAAGTTTATTTTTTGGAAGCATTCCCACGATTGCATCTGTTAGTACTTTATCGGAGTTATGTTTCATTAAATCTGAGAGTTTGGTGATTTTAGCTCCACCAGGATATCCTGAATGTCTAAAATACTTTTTTGAATTAATCTTGTCACCCGTTAATCTAATTTTATCAGAATTAATAACTACCACCGCATCACCCATGTACATGTTAGGAGAATAATTAGGTCGGTGTTTTCCTCGAAGAATCTGTGCCACTTCACTAGCAATTCTTCCAAGAACTTTATCTTCAGCATCAATAAGCCACCAGGTAGTGTTAATTTCGTTTATAGAAACAGTTTTTGTTATTTTTCTCATATATTTTTTCTCTTTAAAAAAAAGCAACTGAACTTAATTCAAGTCTTACGATTAGTCAATGATTATGATAATATCTTTATAAGTAGAAAATTCTGTTCTTTGAAAGTACAAACTTGACCTTACCAATAAGTTCTTGATTTAAAAAAGGGGAATTAATTGATTTAGAATAAACAGAGTCTAAAGAGAATATCCATTTTAAATCAGGGTCAAGAATCGTTATTTGA
>JALRJJ010000013.1 GCA_023255095.1 bacterium | reverse complement strand
ATGTAAATTGGACTTAAAATAAATTTGAGGTTAGACAAGAAATAGAATTCATATTTAAAAATTGAAAAAATAAAAATCCCTAAAACGGTAAAAACTATCCAGTAAAAATCAAAATTTCTGTAAACAAAGTTATTACTAACTTTTGATGCAAAAAAACCAACTAAGCTAAAAGTAAAACTAGAAATTCCAAAAATAGTACCACTATAAAAAATAAGCTCACCAACAAAACCTAAGAGAAATCCTAAAATAGTTGACAAAGAAGCATTAGAAATCGTTAAAGATGAAAAAATTACGAACAAAAGTAAAATATTTGGTTGAACGCCATTGATTGAAATGAGTTCAGAAAATATTAGTTGTAAAAAAATTGAGAGTATTAAATATTTTAGATAAATCTTCACTTATTCTGTAATCCTATAAATACTTGATTAATTCTGGAAAGGTCTGAAAAAAGTTTTATTTTAAGAACTTTACTTGACTTGTCTGTACTATCATATATTCCAATAACTTCTCCTACGGGAAGATTTTCTGGAAAAAATGGACTTAAATTTGAAGAAACAACAATATCCTGAATTTTCACCTCAGAAGTTCTTTTAACTTCAAAAACTTCACAAAAATCATCATTTGTCCAACGAAGAATTCCTTCTGCTTCATTAGGTAGTATCTTGACGCTCATTCTAAAATTTACATCGCTAATTAATTGCACTTCACTAACATCAGTATCAACAGAAATCACCTTACCAATTATTCCTTTTGATGACATGACTGGAAAATTAACCTTGACTCCATCAATAGATCCTCTATCAACTAAAACTGAAGTTAAATTTGAGCTTAAACCTCTAGAGAGGATGTCTGCTCCAATGAAATTAATTAAAACTTTTTCTTTTAATTGAACAAAGTCCCTTAGACGAGCATTTTCAGAATCCTGATTTTTCAACAAGTTTAATTCAAGGTTTAATTTCAAGTTTTCTTGCGATAAAACCTCTAGTTTTTTGATTAAAAAAGACTGATTATCTATCCAATTAAAAGGGCTGTAAAGGAAAGAAAAAAAATCTAAAGATTTTAACCTAAAATTATTAAAAGATTCTTTACCGCTTTGAGACATCAATAAGAACGATAAAAAGATACATAATACTAGAGATAAATTGTCTTTAAAATTCTTTAAAAATTTAAAAGAATCCAACATTCTTATAAAAGAACATTTTTGTATTTTTCAAGGTCTTCAATAATTTTTCCGCAACCTTTAACAATTGCTAGATGAGGTTCTTCTGCTACATTTACAGGAACCCCAGTTTTTTCTCTCAATACTTGATCAAGTCCTTGTAGTTGAGAACCGCCTCCTGCAAGAACGATACCTCTATCAATAATATCTGAAGAAAGTTCTGCCGGAGTAGATTCCAAAGCCTCTTTTATAACTTCTAAAATCCTTCTAACAGGATCTTTTAAAGCTAACCTAATTTCATCTGCTCGAACATCAATAGTTTTTGGAATACCTGTCACAAGATCTCTACCTTTAACTAAGATATTTTTTGTTGATCTTGATCTCATTGCGGAGCCAACAGAAATTTTTATCTGTTCAGCGGTTCTTGTTCCAATTTCCAACTTATGTTCATTTCTAAACCAATGCTGAATTGCATCGTCCATTTCATCGCCTGCAACTCTTATTGCTTTTTTTGTAACTACTCCATTAAGAGAAATAACAGCAACTTCAGTTGTACCTCCACCAATATCTACGATGATGTTTCCTTCAGGTTTGCTTATATCAAGTCCGATCCCAATTGCTGCTGCAACAGGTTCTTCAACAAGGTACACTTCTCTAGCAGCTTGTTTTTCACCTGAATCTCTAACTGCTCTACGCTCCACTTCAGTCACACCAGAAGGAACACAAATCACCATTCTTGGGCGTGTAAGACGGTTTAAATTTACTTTACGAATAAACCCCTGAATCATTTCATCAACAGCAGTAAAATCAGCTATAACACCATCTCTTAATGGACGAATAGTTTCTATTCCCTCGTGGGTTTTCCCGAGCATTTGCTTAGCATCATTTCCTACAGCTAATACTTCTCCAGTTTTGGTAGATCTTGCAATGATTGAAGGTTCATTTATAATGATTCCCTTACCTGTTACCCAAATTAATGTGTTTGCAGTTCCTAAATCAATGGCAATATCACCATTAACCCAATTAATATTTTTTTGGAAACTAGACTTTATTTTTTCAATAAAATTCATGCAATAATTTAATTAACTTTATAATAATTCTTAATGTTTTATTTTGTCAATCCTTCTTTACTTAAAGCATCCGCTTCTTCATTTAATTCTCTACGAACATGTTCAAATTGAATACTTTCAAAAGAACTTGAAATTCTTTTAACTTCAATATTAAGCAATTTTAATCTTTCATTTTTAACTTTATAAAGACCATTTAATTGCTTAATAACTAATTCACTATCTGAAAAAACTCTCAAATTTTTAATTTTTAATTCAACGCACTTATACAATCCTTCAATAACAGCCATATATTCAGCTTCGTTATTTGTTTTTTTCCCAATGTTTTCAGAAACCTTTAAAAGCACTGAATTATCAGAATCATAAACGATAAATCCAATTCCAGCATTTACTGGCTCGTATTGATCATTAAAGTCACATGCACCATCAGTAAAAAGAGAAAAAATTTTAAAGTCATCTCCTTTTTTAAGTTGGTTATATAACTTTAATTCTTCATCATTAAGACTGTCTTTCAATCTATCTAAAATCGAAATGATTTGATGTTTTTGATTATCGCTTATCATTTAATAAAAAAATGGGGGATCTAGTTCATAATTACCGAAACCGTTTCGGTCAATAAATACAAAATTTTTACTCACATTATTGTAATACCAAGTTTCAATATTGTATGTTCCCTGAATGTTGGAATTTCTTGAAATTTCATCAGGTTTTCCGAAAAGAATGTAAATCATTCCCATATCTGATCTCCATCCAAGCGAAGAACCTCTGGAAAACTGAGAATCTGCAAACGATACTCTTTTAAAATATTCTTCAAGCAACTCATTTTCTTTAGTTGTTCTATCGGGATCTCTTTTTGCCCATATTTTCTTGAAAAAAATTTCTTTATCATCGTCCTGAATATCTCGATACTCTTTTCTCTCTTCAGCGGAATAGATATAAATCATTTGTTCTAAAGCTTGATCTAAATTCGGTATACCAAAGTATTTATAAGAATCTAGTAACCCAAAGCTATATAGTTTAGAAGTAGACAAGTTATTATGAGAAAGATTGATTTTAATTCCTATTTCTTGACCTTTTGGTATTTTGTCATAGGGAATAGAGATTGGTTTAAAATCAAAATTATCTGACAATATTTTATCATTAATTTCATCAGACCAAATCACCTTTTTTGACTTATCCAATAACTCTATTCGGATTGAATAATTTCCTGAGAAACCTCCGAAATATTGATTAAAAATTAATTCATTATCTACAGCCTCAACTCTTTCAATATTAGTGGGAAACAAATCTTGACCAAAGCCCCATTCTCCTTCTATTTTTTTGAAGAAAATTGGTTGGTAGATTGTCAGTGATTGTGATTTATGGATAGAATCAAGATTAATTTTTTCCTTTTTTTCACTATCATTTTTAGTGTCTAAATCTTTGAGATAAAAAGTAGAAAATATTTTATTTTTATTTTCAACAATATTACTAGCTTTCAAAATAGTTACTATCCTTCTTGATACAGTGTCATTAAATCGTTCAGCAGTAATTTGTTTTTCAAAATTATTTTGATTCAATATTACATCATCATTTAAAATAACTATACTTGCTTGAAAATTAGCTTTAAAAATATCACTCTTTATAAACTGAAGTGAAAGATTAGGAATTTGCATAATTGAAACAATTTCAAGTTTGTCATCCTTGCTCGGTTTTATGAAATTTTCATGCGTGAATAACTCAACATTTTCTCTAAAGTTTTGAGAAAATACAAGACTAAAAAATAATATGATAAACTTCTTTTTCATTTTTAGAAATTAAAACTAATTAGACCACTATCTGACAATAAAACTAATTTATTATCAATTTCATATAACTTCACAATAGATTTTAAGAAATCAAATTGATAATAAAATTCAATTCCATAATCGTTCAGATTTATTGACATTAAGCCATCTTCTAAAGCGATGAAAATACTGTCGTTAATAGACAGGATATCAAAAACCTTTTTTCCAAAAAAAGTTGAGTTAGGAATTAAATAATTATCTTCAAATATAAATATACCTTTCTGTGTCAAAAAAATTCTTTTCGAATTCGTAAAAAAAAGTTTAGAGTAAAAAATATCTTCTTTTTTATCGGTCTTTAAGGAATCTGAATTTAGATCTATTTCTTGAAATCCACTTGAACCTTTATTAAAAATAAAAATTTTGTAATTCATTATTAAGTAAATATCATCTCCAATGATTTCCATATCACCTACCAAAGCATTGGATCTAAAAACTCTTGAGGATAGCTCTGGTAAAACTTGTTTTTTAGTTCTTCTATCAAAAGCTGCAATTCCATTAGATGATAATACCCAGATGTGATTGTCTAAAATTTTTAAACTATTTATTTTTCCAATTGGAACACCGTCAAACTCATTAATTTCTGAAAATTGATCTTTTGAAATATCATAGATTAATAATTGGCTATCACCACCAAACCATAATTCATTTTCAACTTTTAGGCTAGAATAAAAATTGTGATTGTTAAAAACTTGATAGCGTTCAGATAAAATTTCTTGCAATAAATCGTATTCTTTATCAAATATTGAAATTAAAAAATTTGATTTTGAAACCCCGGAAAGCCAAATTTTATTGTCCTCAACAACCAATGATTGAGGAAATTCACAACAAATACCTGTCTTAAGTATTGAAATATTTTTTGAAAACTCTTCACCGTAGAGAATATATCCATCCTCAAGGCCTATCCACAAATTTCCATATGAATCCTCAAAATAAGATAAAAACTGCCTAAAATTTCCACTTTGATCATATGCACCATTCTTTGTGAGCATCCAATTTTCTCTGATAAAATAATCATCAAAGTTGATTTCCAGAAATTGAAGTTCTCTTGCAGATATATTTCCCCAGTTGATATTTTTGGAATCTGGATAAGGGTAGTTTCCTAGTAAACTGCCAGAAATATGGTCAATCTTTAAAAACCCTAATGAAGTATTCAACCAGATGAAATTTTCGCTAGAACCAATGCCTAGAATTTGATTTCCATTATTTATTCCTAGCTCACTAAGGCTTTTTGAATTCCAATTACTATCTAAAAATTGAGTGTTTTCGATAAGTTTATTTCCAACCAACCACAGAATTCCAGTAACAGAATCGAAATAAACATGTTGAACTCTCTCTGACTTAAATCCTTGTCCTCTAGTTAAAGGAATATCAAATCTTTTGCTAAACCTATTAAAACGTAAAATACCGGCATTGCCTCCAGCAAAATAAATGTGAGAATAACCTTCTGAAATTGAAGTTATTTCATTCACTTTTGAAAAGATGGTCCAATCGAAAGTAGAAAATCTACTATCAACCTGAGCATTTAAAGAACTGGAAAAAGAAAAAAGAAAAAAAGAAGCAACTAGCAATTCTTTTTTAATTTTTATTTTTTCTCCTAGTATCACCTTTTCTAACTTTTGAAATATGTCCATTATCAAGATAAAAAATTACATTACAAAACTGCTTAAGAAAAAAGTCTGAAGTAGAAGATAAAATGATAGTAGTACCTTGGTAGCTATTCATTTTCATTAATTTTTTTCGAATCAATGATTCGCTTTTAAAATCGAGGAATAATCCATAATCATCCACCAACAGAACTCGAGGATCTTTCTCTAAGGCAATAACCATTTTAAGCCAATGTTTTTCACCATCTGAAAGATTGTTGATTCTCACTCTCCATAGTGAGTCCATACCAGAATTTGTAAAGAAATTTGATTTAATTTTTTCTGACTTTTTACCAAAAAGACCTTTTATAAATGACTCTACCGTAGAAGAATCTTTTAATAAATCAACATGAATGTAAGCAATGTCTTTTTCTTTTCGAATTTTTCCAAAAAAGTTAGTTGTAAACTCCTTGCCTTGGTATAAAACTTCACCACTACTTTGTTTAATTTCAGCAGATAATACTTTCAATAAAGAAGATTTTCCAGATCCAAGATTTCCACAAATTCCATAGATAAGCCCATTATGAAATTTTAAAGTATTAATTTCTAATACTTTTTTACTCTTAAATGTCAACTTAAGATTGTTGACATCATAAATTTGTTTTAATTCCATTTTTACTCCTTAAAAAAATAAGGAACAGATAAAAAATTAACTTTCTAAAAATTTTTCAGCGTCTAAAGCAGCAATACACCCTGAACCTGCTGCAGTAATTGCCTGTCGGTATATACTATCCTGTACATCTCCACAAGCAAAAACGCCTTTCACATTAGTTTTAGATGAACCTGGTTTTGTAACTATATATCCGTTAGCGTCAAGCTCAATAATTCCTTTAAAAATATTAGTATTGGGTTCATGTCCAATTCCATAAAAAATTCCAGTACATTCGAAATGTTTGATTTCTTTAGAATTAGTATCTCTAAGAGATAAACCTGTAACTCCATTTTCTTTATCTCCTAAGATTTTTTCTACAGTCATGTTCACAATAAATTCAATTTTTGGATTCGATTGAGCTCGATCAAGCATGATTTTAGAAGCTCGAAAATCTTCTCTTCTATGAATTATTGTTACCTTTTCAGCAAACTTAGTTAAAAATATAGCTTCCTCCATGGCAGAGTCACCTCCACCAACTACGACAATGTTTTGATCTTTAAAAAAATATCCATCACATGTTGCACAGGTACTTAAGCCATATCCAAGTAAATCTT
>JALRJJ010000053.1 GCA_023255095.1 bacterium | reverse complement strand
GAAAGTGGTATTCACTTTCTTAATTGCTTATTGGCTATACATTGATGGAGTTGACACTGTTGTTCGAATGGCAGCTGATTTTGGGATTAAATTAGGTTTTTCTCAAACATCGATTATGGGAGCCTTAGTCTTGATCCAATTTATTGGATTTTTTGCAACCTTGCTCTATGTCAAGTTCTCAGAAAATATCGGCATCAAAAATGCAATTTATTTAGGTATTTTTGGGTACATGGTTATTATTATTTCCGCTTCTTTAGTGACAGAGGTTTGGCATTTCTATGCTATTGCAGTGTTATTGGGATGTTTTCAGGGGGGAATTCAAACGTTAAGCAGAAGTTTTTATGCGAGAATTATTCCGGTAGAAAAATCTGGAGAATTTTTTGGTTTTTATAACATGTGGGGCAAATTTGCAGCTGTTATTGGACCGCTATTAATGGGTACAGTTACTCTAGTTATAAGTTCTCAAGTAAACGATGAAGAATTAGCTGCTAGAATGGGGATTTTATCAGTTTTGATTCTATTTATTCTTGGCGCTTATGTCTTTTCTAAAGTTGATTTAACTGAAGGAAAACAAAAAGCAAAACTATTATAAACTTTTAATCAAAAAAACCTGTTCAAAGGAATTAAATCACTTAAATTTCGATATGTCAAAATTCATTGCTAATTACTCTGAGCTAGTTCAATATCAACATATTAATGCAGCTGGTAGCCTTTTTGGAGGCTATATGCTAGCATGGTTAGATCTTGCCGCAGGAAAAGCTGCAAATCGTTTTATTAAAGATACTGAAGCATACACTGCGGTAACACGTGCAATGGATAAAGTTGAATTTAAAGAACCTGTATTTTTAGGAGATTGGGTAAATTGCGAAGCTAAGGTCATTGATGCTGGAAATTCTTCAATTGAAATTTCAGTTAGTGCTTTTGCTGAAAGCAAACGACATGGAAAACGTCTTGCTTGTACCGCTAATTTTACTTTTGTAACAGTCATTAAAAATGATCAAGGTGAATTTTTGAAATACAATCATAATGTAAGTTTGGATTAGGAGATCTTATGGCACATATTAATAAACTAAAATTTATCAAAATTAATGATTTAGTAGACGAGGATTATTGTCTAGTTGGGGTTCCAACCTATAGCGATGAAATGGATGATGATTTAGCGGGTCTTTTTAAATCACAAAATAAAAAAGGAAATGTTGGAGATCTTGTTTTTGAAATAACTGAAGAGTGTCGTATCGCCTACTTTGGATTAGGAAAATTTGAAGAAAGAACTCCTGAAGATTTTAGAAGAGCTGCTGGTACTTTAATTAATCATGCAATTAAAAATGATTTTAAAAATGTGGCTGTTGAATGCCCTGCAGAAGAGGAAGAACCTTATTTTTGCCAGGCGTTTTCAGAAGGCCTAATTTTATCAAGTTATCGATTCTTAAATTATTTTACAGATGATCGTGCTAATTATTCTTTAAAATCTATTACAATGGTTGGATCTTGCAATAAATCTTCTGCAGAGAAGGGAGTCAAAATTGCTAATGCTGTATGTGCTGCTAGAGATTTAGCGAATCATCCAGGAAACGTCACTACTCCTACTCGTTTAGCAGAATTTGCTAAAGAAGTTGGTGAAAAAGGTAAAATGAAAGTTACAATTTTCGATCGAGAGAAATTTACAAAAATGGGCATGGGATCTTTCGCTGGCGTAGCTCAAGGAACAAATGAGCCTCCAAAATTTATTATTATGGAGTATATGAATGGTCCTAAGAGTGAAAAACCGATTGCGCTTGTTGGTAAAGGGTTGACATTTGATACTGGTGGTATTTCTTTGAAACCAGGTCTTCGAATGGAGGAAATGAAGTTTGATATGTGCGGTTCTGCAATAGTTTTAGGAGTTATGAATGCAATAGCTACTTTAAAGCCAAAAATTAATGTAGTTGCTTTAATACCTTCTACCCATAATATGCTTGGAGGATCTGCAATGAAACCTGGAGATATTCTAACAGCATACAATGGTAAAACTATTGAAGTATTAAATACGGATGCAGAGGGTAGATTAATTCTTGCTGATGCTCTTGCATATGCTAGCAAACATTATAAGCCATCATTTATGCTTGATTTTGCCACACTAACAGGAGCCGTAGTTGTTACTTTAGGAAAGATTGCTACAGGACTTATGGGTAACGATCAATCTTTAATCAATCGAATCCAAAAATCTTCCGATAATACAGGAGAACTTGTTTGGCAGTTACCACTTTGGAAGGAATATTGTGATCAAGTAAAATCAAAAATAGCCGATGTAAAAAACCTTGGTTCTCCAGGGCAAGCCGGCACTATCGCTGGGGCTGCATTTTTGAAAGAATTTGTTGGTGAAAATATTCCATGGGTCCATTTTGATGTTGCTGGGACTTCTTATCACGTTGAAAATAGAAGTTATATTCAAAAAGATGGTGCTTCTGGGCAAGTAATTAGATTAGTATTAGACTTAATCGGCGTTTAATGAAGCGTCGACTACGTGTTTTGAACTCGGTTCAGTATAGTATTCAATTATTGACCGCATTAATACTCCTTTATTTTACAATAAATTCTAATACTCCAGAGAGAATTATTATTCCAATTTTATTAATCATTGGTTGGACATTGGGATTTTATCAACGAAGAATTACGCGTGTTAGGGTAAATAAATTGAGACGAAAATCTAAGGAATCAGAGTTTATCCAAGAAAAATAATTATGAATAAACTCTTTGAAAATGATATTAGTCTTGATCAAGAAAATCATCGATATATTCTAACCGAAAATCCTAACTTCGAATTTGAAAGCGTTACTCAATTTATTCATCATTTTTTTGAAAAATTTGATCAGGAAAATGTCGCCAGAAAACTCATTAATACTCATCCTAAATATGCCGGTAAAACAGTTGAGCAAGTTATAAAAAAATGGAACAAAGGTGCGATAAAAGGGACAATCGTCCACAACGAACTAGAAGCATTTATAAAAGAGGGCATTTTCCCAGAACATCAAATGTCCATAGTGGGTGCAAATTGGCTCAATGAAAAGAAAAAAAATAAGAGCAATAAGTTTTTTTCTGAAGTCATAGTTTATTCAAAGCAGCTTGGTATCGCTGGAACAATCGACTTATTAGTTTATAATGAAGAGCAAAATATGTATCATTTAGTTGATTGGAAAACCAATAAAAAGATTGAAAAATCTGCATTCAATGACAAAAAAGGAATTCTGCAATCATCTAATCATATAGATGATTGTAATTTTATGCATTATTCTCTCCAATTATCTTTCTATCGCTATATACTTGAACGATTTTATGGCTTAGAAGTCGGAAGTCAAACTCTTATTCATTTGAAGGATGATTCTCTTGATATCCACAGTATTGATTATCTAAATCAAGATTTGATCAATATGATGAGAGAAAAAGATTTAATTTAATATAACAATTATTTCA
>JALRJJ010000073.1 GCA_023255095.1 bacterium | reverse complement strand
TTGTTTTACAATCTCAGGAATTCTAGATTGAATTGCATCAGATGATAATGATGAAAATCCTGGAGCAGCTTTGTGATCTTCTTCTAAGCCATAATGATCCTGAGTACCTGCTAAAGGATAGTTTTTATTTAAAACTTCGATCTCAATACCAGTAATAAGATGCATAGTATCAGTTTTTCTTAAAGGGTACACGTTAAAACCCACACCACTTCCAATTCTTCCTGAGAATTCTCGTCCATATCCTAGCTCAACTGTAATAGTTTTAGAATTTTGACCAGGCAAAATCCACACCGGAATTTCAATTGTAGAATGTGAAGATTTGATACGTAATAATTGACCATTACGGACTTTCAAATCTTTCGCTAATTTTAGACTAATAAAAGCAGCATTATCCCAAGTTAAATGAGAGATAGGCTTCGGTAACTCTTGTAGCCAACCATTGTTAGAAAACCTACCATCATAAACAGTTGGAGATGGAGTAAATACTAATTCAAATGAATCCTGATTCTGGACATTTTGTGATGAATAAGATTTTGATGATTTTCTAGAGATTTTGACTGGACCAACATATTGTTTAATATAAAAGCCATCATGTAATACTTTTTCCCAAGAACGATTAAAGTTTGAACTTGCAAGAATTTCTTTCCAATTGTTTTTAACAAAATCATAAGAAGTGATATCTTCTCCATAAACTAACAATGACAACACATTTATAATATTTTTGGAATTAAAAAGGGGTTGAATCTGAGGTTGAATAATACTTAAATAACCATCGATAGAGCACGCATCACCCCATGTTTCCAAATAATGAGATTCAGCAATATGCCAATCACACTTTTTAGATGTTTCATCATAATAATTACTCAAATGAATAGTATTAGGAACTAGATCAATTAAATTACCAAAATCTAAATCTGCTGGGGCATCGTAAACTGGGTTTGCGCCTAGAATAAATAGAGTATCGACTTCCTTATTTTTAATCTTCTTGCACAAGACCTGTAAATCAGATATGGAGGAAGTGTTTTCAGATGGATAATAATCAATATTTGATCCAAGCAGAAAATTGATCGTCGCAATTAATTCATGAGATTCAGCGCCTAATGAATCTCCACCAATCACGATACATTTTTTTCTATTTACATATAAATCTTCTGCAACAGTTTTTATCCAAAGATTGTTAGTTGATTTTTTAGCATTAACTTCAATTTTCATTCCTAACTGTTTTAGTTCATGAGCTAACTCAACCAATAGATTATGATATTCACTAGCTCTAATATTTAAACGATGGTCGGCAGACGAACCAGTCACTGACATTGAAGATTCAGCAACATACAAACGATTCATTTCTGAATTTTCGTTCTCTAAATTTCTTTTTGAAGAAAATGTTCTTGTATTGTAGATACTATTATCATCTACTCCGAGAAAATCTGAACCTACAGATAAAACAATTTGAGCTTTATCAAAATTATAAATCGGTTGATATTTTTTTCCAAAAGCAGCTTCAATACCTAATAACACATTTTCATTACTTATGGGTTCGTAAATGGTCCATGATGAATTTGGAAATTTTTTAAGAAAATCCTTTTTTATTTTTTTAACGGATAATGAAGATGATTCTCCTGAAAGAATGGCCACTTTGCTATCAGTATTGTCTTTTAAACTTTGGATAGTTTCAAGATATTTTGTCCAATCAATTTTTTTTCCTTTGTACTTTACACCTCTTGCACGATCTGGATCATACATATTTAAGGTGCTTGATTGAACATAGATATTAGATTTTCCACCAGTTATCGAATGTGAAGCATTCCCTTCAATTTTAATAGGTCTCTCATCGTGATTTTCAACAACTAAACCAAAAGCATTATTTTTAAATGGCATTGTTGTAGAATAATACTTTGGTATTCCAGGAATAGTGTTTCTTCTGGCTTCAACATAAGGTATAATTTTTTGAACAGGTTTTTTACAACCTTCCAATCCAGCTAGTGCAACAGATGCTGCAATAAGGGACATAAAATTTCTTCTTGAAATGTTGGAATCTTCATTATGCTCTGATTGCTTAAGAAATTTATCATAGTCTTCTGAAGAAGAAATATCTTTTAAACTTTTCCAATAGCCAAAGTTCTGATTAGAAATAGTTTGATTTTCAGGCTGATTTACATCAACAAATTCTTGATTTTTATTCTTTATCTGTGACATTTCTGACAATCTCCTACGGGTCTCTCTTCTGCATGATTGACCATCCATGAAGCTATAAATTTATCGTAATCAGCAGGTGGGGTCCAATACATATTTGTAACTTCACTCACAGGTCTGACTTCTGGCGAATCTGATCTATGACAGTCAAGACACCAATCCATGCTTAATGGCTCAGCTTGATAAACTACTTCCATTTCTGCGATATTCCCATGACATGTAATACATGCAACTCCATCATTTACATGAACACTATGATTAAAATAAGCGTATTCAGGAAGCATGTGAACCTTAACCCATTCAATCGGCATCCCTGTTTCCCAACTTTGACGAACTAATTCCAGTTTATCACTGTCAGTTTTAACATACGTATGACAACCCATGCAGGTTTCTGTTGGAGGAATTACTGCCGAATAACCTTGCTCAACACCTACATGACAATACCTACAATCTATTCCTAAATCCCCAGCGTGTAATTTATGACTATATGGAACTGGTTGTTTAGGTGCATAACCAACATCCGTATAATAAGGAGAACCATAATACCAAATAAATGCAGATAAAGAAAAAACTAATAAAAAAGCTCCGATGAGAAAAATTCCCGGAAAGTTATTTGTCCATTTTGGAAAAATTTGCATAAATATTTAAAAAAAATTTTAGGTAAACTTTACATTTTTATTATCAATCAGTCAACAATAAAACTTTCATAGATAAGTTTAAAATTATATTAATAAATTACGTATCATGAACAATTCAAATCAAATAATTCTGTCATCAGTTTTATATTGGTTTTCACAAAAAAAATGGTTTTTATTTAGTATCTTAATTGGGGCGATTCTTTTAAATTTTTCAACCCCAGTTGGATTATCTATACCTGCTTATCATAGTCTGATAATTTTAATTATGACGTTCATTTTAGTAATGACTGAACCAATTCCATTCCCTGCAATAGCACTACTTTCTCTAGTTTTACAAGTTATGCTCGGAGTCGTTTCAACGGAAGAATTGTCTTCGACTCTAATGAATGATGCTGTGATATTTGTTATGGGATCATTAATGTTTGCAATAGCTATTATTCATCAAGGACTGGATATAAGATTAGCTGAAATCATTCTGAAAATTTTTGGAAAATCAAAAAGGATGTTAGTTGGAGGATTGATGTTCATTTCATCAATTCTATCTTCTTTTTTAGGGGAACATACTGTAATTGCGCTAATGTTACCCATTGGACTCTCCATGATAAAAAACTTAGATACATCAAATAGTGACAGCAAAAATGCCATTTTATTGGTTCTTTTCTCAATAGCCTATGGAACCATTATTGGATCGATAGGCACTCCATCTGGTGGGGCTAGAAATGTTATAATGATTAATTATTTACAGGAATTTAGTGATATTAGAATTGATTATTGGAATTGGATGGAACATGCTTATCCGATTTTGTTTATTCAATTAATTGTCGCATATGTTGTTCTTCAATTTGCCTTTCCATCAACTTTAAAAAATATCAAACTTTCAGGTTATAAAAGAGATGTCAAAAAAAGAACCCCCCAGGAAAATATGAGTAATCTTTTTGCTTTAGTCATTGTTTTATCCGTTGTCGTATCATGGTTTTTGTTTAATGAAAAATTTGGCCTCGGTATTATAGCAATTTCCGGGGCATTGATTTTTATGCTTTTTGGGATGATCAATTGGGAAACCATTAACAAAAATACAAATTGGGGAGTTATTCTTTTATTTGCTTCAACAATCTCCCTGGGAATTCAAATAAATGAAACGGGAGCATCTAGTTGGCTTGTTCAGAAATTCAACTTTCTTTTATCAGAGTATTTTGCTGGTTCTGAAAATATGAGTTGGACATTTTTGGCAATCATTAGCGGTATCACTGCCAATTTTTTTACAAGCTCTGCTACCGTGTCACTTTTAGGACCTATGGCTATTCAACTACAGCCTCATGATATCACATTTGCTCTTTCATCAGCTATTGCATCAAGTTTTTCTTTTTTAACAGTCATTTCATCTCCTGCAGCTAT
>JALRJJ010000040.1 GCA_023255095.1 bacterium | reverse complement strand
TTGATTTGTAACTGCTTGATTCGGAAAAATTTTAGAAATAAAATTTAAAAATGTATACTCTGATTCAATATCATATACAATTAAAAGTCCATTATTCATTAGACGCTTTTGAAGGCGAATGAAGTCTTCATCTGAAAATTTTAAATATCTATTATTACAAAGAATTATTATTGGGTGTAATGCAATATCTAGATCTTTTAATTCCTCAAAACTTTCTATAGATATTGAAATATTTTTGGCCTCTATTAGAAGTTGGTTCAAAGATGATAAATCATTTCCACAATCTTGGTTAAATGCAATACCCTGGGTAAACACAAATGATGATAAAAAAGTTAAACTGAGTAATAGTTTTTGTAATTTTTGATAAATCATTTATTAATTTAGTTTTATTTTTTCAAACATGATTAGAAAGAAAATTATATCAATTATTATCTTCACTACACTTCTTTTTTCCCAGCAGGAAAATTATGACAAAGAAATATTGAGTGCTGAAAATCAAATTTCAATTTTAAAAAAAGAACTTCAAAAAAATAGTTCTGAATTAAAATCTTTAGAAACTAAATCTGTGAAAGAAGAGGATCGCTTAGTCTCTTTGCAAAAATCAATCAATAATTCTGTTTCATTGATCAATGCTTACGACCAAAAAATTAATCTCTATGAAAAACAACTAACAAACTTGAATCAAGCAGTACAACGTAATAATCTTAAAATTGAAAAAATCAAAAGTGATTACGCTAAGCAATCTATTCATTTGTATAAAAATGATCGAACTTTGAATGATTATCTTTTCTCTTCAAAGTCAATCAACCAGATGTTTTATCGTATCAAGTATTTTTCTGTTCTTTCAGAAATAAATAGACAAAACCTTAATCAACTTTCCATCACACAGCAGTATAATTTTACGAAAGAGAATGAGATTTCTTCAACGCTTGCGAAAACCAAAGCTGATAAGGCTGATCGGGCAAAAGAGATTCAGAATCTAGCTCAACTCAGAGAAAAACAAAGGAAAATCATAAGAACCATTGAAAAAAATAAGCAAGAAATTCAAAATAGAATTAATGATCAGAAAAAGCAAATTAATGAACTGGAAAACCTTAGATTAAAGATTATTGCAGATAAGAAAAAATATGAAGAAAAACAACTAGTTCAATATCAAAAAATAGAGGGAAGTTTCTCTAAAAATCAAGGAAAGCTTTCTTGGCCAGTGGAAGGTAAGGTTGTTAAAGGATTTGGCCCCAAATGGAATCCCGAATTAAAAACCACTATTGATAATCCTGGTATTGATTTTGAAACTAGACCATCAGAAGCAGTGAGAGTAGTTTTTGATGGAGTAGTTACTGTGATTACTTTTATATCGGGGTATGGCACTACGGTGATTATTGATCATAATAATGATTTTTATACAGTGTATACTCATCTTCAAAATTTAAACGTCAATGAAAACAGTTCAGTTTCCGAAGGAGAAATAATTGGATATGTTAGTTTGAATAAAAATTTTCATTTTGAAGTATGGGGGCAAAATAAAAAACTTAACCCAATGACATGGCTCAATGATAAAAATTGAAGAATTACAACCTAAATTAACTGATTTTTTTCAGCAAACAATTCAATCAAACAATATTGGTTCAGCTTATCTCTTATATGGATCAGATGGAATTGGAAAGAATCTCTTAGCGTTAGATTTTGCAGAAAAGCTATCTGGAATCGATAGATTTAATTTTACCAATAATCCAAATATTTTTTTTCTATTTCCTCTCTCGTCGGAATTTTATAAAAAATTTTTTAGCGGTAAAATCAATAATGAAGAAAATTATAATTTTTGGAAACAGCTTGTTAATGCCAAACTTTTAAATCAGGATATTCAAAATGAGTTGAGCAATAGTTTTCCTATTGAATCAATCAGAAATATCAAACAGCAAATTTATTTTAAATCCGAATCAAGAAAAGTGGTTTTTATTTATAATGCTGAATTATTATCCTCAGGATCTAAAGAATCTGCCAATTCTTTATTAAAAATTCTTGAAGAACCACCGGCAAATACAACTTTTATTTTGATTTGTAAAAATATTCAACAGGTGCCTTCTACTATTGTGTCAAGGTGTATTCAGGTTAAAATTCCTAAGCCTCATTTAAGAGATTTTTTCAGTCAATTAAATCATCCTTCTTTTACATTCGAAGAATTTTCATTATTAGCTCAAAATAATCAGAGCAACCTATCCCTATTAAAAAGTTTAAGTGATAGAGATTATATAGAATTAGTTGATTCATTCTATCAATTATCAAATTATAATGAACCATATCTATCAGAATTTTATCAAAAAATGATATCTAGAAATACTTTAGGAATGGGAGAAATTATTTATGAAGTTAATTTGATAATTTCATGGTTTGTATACTTGGAAAAATCAAAATATTTAAAGAATAATTTGAGCTTTAATAATTTTCAAGAGATGCAACTAAAATTGAAAAACATTTTTTCAGAAGATAAGTATTTAGAAATAATTAAACATTTAGAAAAATTTAAAGAAGAATTAAATTCAAATTTATCAGTCAAAAATGTCGTATTGAATTTAATAATTCAGCTTAAGAAATTGATTTAAAATGAAAGATTTTTATATAACAACACCAATTTACTACGTTAATGATAAGCCTCATATTGGGCATGCCTATACAACAGTCCTGGCAGATGTAATTCATCGCTATAATAAATTAATAGGAAATAATTCATTTTTTTTAACAGGGTTAGATGAGCACGGACTTAAGGTTCAGCAATCAGCAGATTTAAAAAATATTTCTCCGCAAGAACATTGTGATAAGATGGCACCGGAGTTTATAAAGCTTTGGGATAAGCTCGGAATTCAATTTACTGATTTCATAAGAACAACTGAATCCAGACACATAGAAGTTGTTCAGCATATTCTTACTAAAGTTAATGAAAGTGGTGATATTTACTTTGATGAATACGAAGGTTTGTACTCAGTATCTGAAGAAAGATTCATTACTGAAAAGGAATTTGAAAGTGGAAATTTTCGAGAGGTAAAAAAAATTAAAGAAAAGAATTATTTTTTTAAAATGAGTAAATATCAACAAAAATTGATTCAAGCCATTAAAAGTGATGAATTAAAAATTTTACCTCAAACTAGAAAGAACGAAGTGTTGGGTTTTTTAGAAAACCAAGAACTTAATGATCTTTGTATCTCAAGACCCAAATCGAGATTAAATTGGGGGATTGAAATTCCATTTGATAAAGACTATGTAACATATGTTTGGTTTGATGCTCTCATAAACTATATTTCTTCTATAAAATTTTCTAAAGAAGAGGACTTTTTTTACCATCGATGGCCAGCTGATATACATTTAATTGGGAAAGATATATTGACTACCCATGCTGTTTATTGGCCTACAATGCTAATGTCATTAGGGTTGCCCCTTCCTGGATCTATTTTTGCACATGGTTGGTGGTTAACTGATCAAGAAAAAATGAGCAAATCTCTGGGTAACGTGATTAACCCACTTTCTTTAATAGATAAATACGGTCCCGATTCCGTACGTTATTTTTTAATGCGTGAGATGGTTTTAGGGCAAGATGCCAATTTTTCAGAAGAATTATTTATTAAGAGGTATAACGCTGATTTAGCCAACGATTTAGGAAATTTAGTGAGTAGAGTGACTAAATTAATTTCTAAATTTTATGATTCTAAGATTCCAAAATTTGTAAACCAGGATAGTATTTTAAAAGAAAAATACTCAAACATATTGCTAGAAAATAGAATAAAAAATTTTGAAATACACACTCTTTTGAAAGAAGTGACTGATTTTATTCAATCTATTAATATCTTTTTAGAAGAAAACGTTCCTTGGAAACAGGCTAAGTCTGATTTAGAGCTCGCTGGAGATACATTATATCATAGCATAGAAGCCATTAGAGTTTCCACAAAAATTCTTGAGCCAGTTATGCCCAGAAAATGTATGGAAATTCTCCAGATATTATCTTCTGAAGATTTGGGGTTAGACTGGGGTAGTTTACAGCCAGAGACATTAATACGAGAACAAGTCGTTGTTTTCCCAAGAATTGTTGATTAATGCTAATTGATACTCATACACATCTTTATTATGATTCCATGAAGGACAGAATTGAGGACGTCATATTACAAGCAAAAGATAATGGGATTTTACAAATGATTTGTATTGGAACCGATTTAAAAAGTTCGGAAGAGTGTATTAAAATTGCTGAAAATTTCGAAAACATCTATGCAACAGTTGGAATCCATCCACATGACTCCAATGATGTGCCACTTAACTATCTTCATGAACTATTTCAACTAGCAAAATCTTCAAAAAAAGTCGTTGCAATTGGCGAAATTGGCATTGATCATTTCAGAAATTTATCCCCGCAAAAGATTCAAAATAAAGTCATGATTGAGCAAATGGAATTAGCCTATGATTTAAGTTTACCAATTGTATTTCATAATCGAGATGCAGATAGCGAAATTTATGAGATTTTAAAAAATAACTCATTTCATAGAGCTTTAGCGCACTGCTTTTCCAGTAATTTAAGTTTTGCAAAAAAATTATGCGATTTAGGAATATTAATTTCTTTTTCTGGAAATATTACTTTTAAAAATGCCTCTAATCATGATGCTCTCATGGCATTGACTTTGAATCAATTTGTTTTAGAGACAGACTGTCCATTTTTAGCTCCACATCCATTTAGAGGAGAAAAGAATGAACCTAAATATCTTAAAATCATCGCACAAAAAGCTGCAGAACTACATGGGGTTAGTCTTGATGAAATTGAAATACATACTACGAGAAATGCCAAAACCTTCTTTAACCTTTAATGATTTATGCGAAAAAAAAATGGGGCCAAAATTTTTTAGTAGATCAAAATCTATTAGAAAAAATCTGTAATACCTGCTCTATTAAAAAAAATGATGAAGTTCTTGAAATTGGTCCTGGACAGGGTGCATTATCAGAGAAAATTTTACAAAAAACTAAAAATTTAACATTAGTTGAAATCGACCCCGAATTAATTTCTTCATTGAAGGAGAACCAATTATTTAATGATATTAAGATACTCAATCAAGATATTCTAAACACAAATCTGAAAGAATTATCACCAAATGGACAACTAGTTGTTATTGGAAATATCCCTTATAATATTACTTCTCCAATCATTTTTTGGCTTATTGATTATAAAACTAATTGGAAGAAGTCTTATTTAATGGTGCAAAAAGAATATGCCGATAGATTAATAGCAAAACCTAAAACCAAAACTTATAGCAGAATAACTGTAATGACTAATTTGCACTTCAATATTAGGAGGTGTTTTAATATCTCTCCAAATGTTTTCCACCCAAGACCAAAGGTTAATTCTTCATTTATTGAGATTGAAAAAAGGGAAATCTCTCCAGAAATAGATTTAAAAAAATATAGTCAAATTGCTCGATTAGCATTTAATCAACGAAGAAAAATGTTACGAAATTCTTTGTCAACATTATTGAATGAGAAAAATTTGCAAGAATTTGATTTTACCAAAAGACCCGAAGATCTCGTGGTAGAAGACTATGTTTTTTTATCAAAAATATTATAATCAGATTAATTTGCATTTTGAGTTTTTTTCACTAAGTTTGCGCACAATGGTACAAGTAAATATTAAAGATAATGAATCGCTTGAAAAAGCACTTAGACGCTTTAAAAAGAAGTGGGAGCGTTCTGGTGTTTTAAAAGATGTCAAAAGAAAAGCTTTTTACGAAAAGCCAAGCGTCACAAAAAGAACTGCTAAAAAGCAAACCGTTCGTAGAGCAGTTCGTCTTGCAAAATATAGTAATTAGTAAATTTCTTCTCAACTTTCAATTCTCAAAAAAAAGCTCTAATCTCTAACTATGTTAATTAGAAGTGCTTCTGGTCTTAGAGGAATAGCTGAAAATGATTTTTCTCCAGAAATTATAGACAAATATATTTCTGCCTTTATTTTTTCTCAAAAAATTAAAACATGTGCGATTGGGATGGATGGAAGACCTTCCGGGAATAATATGGTTAATTGGGCAATCGATTCACTAACTAATCGTGGGATTGATGTTGATAACTGTGGTCTGGCAACGACCCCGACCATTCAAATTATAACTGAGAAAAAAAAGTATGACGGTGGAATAATCATTACCGCCAGTCATAATCCCAGCGAGTATAATGGCATAAAATTTTTACAAAAAGATGGAACTTTTTTATCTCCAGAGCAGTGTGAGAATTTATTTTTGTTGGCAGATCAAAATAATTTTTTTATGAAAAAAGTTAAATCTGGCAAAGTCATAGAATATAAATTAGCTAATCTAGACCACATTAGAAAAATTCTTAAATTGGATTGTATTAATCTTAAAGCTATTCAGGCCAAAAAATTTAAAGTTGTAATTGATGCAGTAAATGGTGCTGGATCAAAAATTTTACCAGACCTTTGTAGAAAATTAGGTTGTGAAGTAATAGAAATAAATTGTAAAGGTGACGGAGAATTTAAGCGCATTCCAGAACCGTTAGCAGAAAACCTTAAACAGCTTGAGAGAAAAGTACTTGGAACTAAAGCTGATATTGGATTTGCTACAGACCCTGATGGAGATAGACTATCCATTGTATCAAATAGCGGCAGAGCTATTGGCGAAGAATACACATTAGTTTTAGCTTATAAAAACTATTTGAATTACACTAAAACTCCTATTGTAACTAATCTATCGACATCAATGATGATTGATAATCTTGGACAAAAATCTATAAGAACTAAAATCGGTGAAGCTCATGTTGTTTCTAAAATGATAGAATTGGGAGTTGAAATTGGTGGTGAGGGCAATGGAGGAGTTATTGCTAAGCAAGTGCATTTAGGAAGAGATTCTTTAGTTGCAATAGTTATGATATTATCATTGCTGTCTTCGACTAAGCAATCTTTAGAACAAATTATTTCATCAATCCCTAGTTACATTTTTCTTAAGGATAAAATCAATATTAGAGAGGATATTAATTTCGATGGACTTGAAACTGTTTTTGATTGTGACGAAATTAACAAGCAAGATGGTATAAAATTCGTTTGGAAAAATAAATGGATACATATAAGAAAATCCAATACTGAGCCAATTATAAGAATATTTGCTGAAGCTCCTTCTAATCATGAAGCGAATGAATTAATTAATCAACTAAAAAAATATTTAAATGAAACAACTGGATAAAAATCATAAGCCAGCTGATATTGAGTCTAAATGGTATCAACATTGGTTGAAAAATAATTATTTTTCAAATAATGAATCTCAAGACCATTTTACTATTGTAATCCCTCCACCAAACGTTACTGGCAAGCTTCACATGGGTCATGTATTAAATAATACTATTCAAGATATACTTATTAGAAAAGCTAGAATGGAAGGCAAGAATGCATGTTGGATACCAGGTACGGACCATGCTTCAATTGCTACTGAATCAAAAGTAGCTAAGATGCTTGAAGAGCAGGGAATCAATAAAAAAGATTTAACTAGAGAAGAATTTTTAAGGTATGCATGGGAATGGAAAGAAGAATATGGCGGAACTATCATTAAGCAATTACAAAAATTAGGATGTTCGTGTGATTGGGATAAAACCAGTTTTACTATGGATGAAGGTTATTCTAAAGCAGTTTTAGAGTCTTTTGTTATATTATATAAGAAAGGATTGATTTATAAGGGAAGTAAGTTGGTAAACTGGTGCCCGAAATCACAGACTGCTTTAAGCGACGAAGAGGTTATGTTTAAAGAGATAAATGGACATCTGTGGTACATAAAATATCCTATTAATAACTCTGATACATTTATAGAGATTGCGACAACTAGACCAGAAACCATGTTAGGTGATACTGCTATCGCAGTGAACCCTAATGATCAAAGATATAAAGATCTTATAGGCAAAACTGCAAAACTGCCTCTGGTTGGAAGAAGTATTCCAATTATTGCTGATGAAATGGTAGATCCTGAATTTGGAACTGGTTGTGTAAAGATTACTCCTGCACATGATTTAAATGATTATCAAGTAGGTATTAAACATAATCTTGAAATGATCAATATCATGAACGCAGATAGTTCCATCAGTGATAAAGCGCCTGAAAAGTATAGAGGAATGTCCAGAGAAAAGGCCAGAAAGCAAATAGTATCCGATCTAAAAGAAATAAATCATCTGATAAAAGAAGAGAATTATCTTCACAAAGTTGGTTTTTCAGAAAGAGGAAATGTTCCAATTGAATACTATTTATCAGAACAATGGTTTTTAAAAATGGAAGATTTAGCTAAGCCAGCAATCAAAGCAGTTAAAAAAAATGAAATCAATTTTTATCCAAATCATTGGGTCAAAACTTATAATCATTGGATGGAAAACATTCAAGACTGGTGTATAAGTAGACAGCTTTATTGGGGGCACCAGATTCCAGTTTGGTACAAAAAAAATGCCGATCGTACCGATCCTAAAAACTGGTTTGTTTCTTCCTCTGCGCCAGATGATATTAATAATTGGGAGCAAGACCCGGATGTTTTAGATACTTGGTTCAGTTCATGGCTATGGCCGTTTGCTGTACATGGATGGCCAGAAAATGATTCGACAGTTTATTATCCTACAAATACTTTGGTAACAGGACCTGATATTATTTTCTTTTGGGTCGCCAGAATGATAATTGCCGGTTTTGAGTTTATGAATGAAAAGCCATTTACTGATGTTTATTTCACAAGCATACTTCGCGATGAAAAAGGCCGAAAATTAAGTAAATCTCTTGGCAATTCTCCAGATCCAATCACCTTGTTTGAAAAGTATGGAACAGATGCAACCAGATTTTCTATTATGCTAATGGCTCCCCAAGGATCAGATGTTTTCTTTTCTGAGAAAGGAATTGAGATAGGAAGAAATTTTATGACCAAAATTTGGAATGCCTCAAGGTTTATTCTGTTGAACAATGATTTAAATTCTTCTGATAATATTAATTCAGACAATTTTGATAAATTTGATAATTGGATTCTTTCTGAGCTAGATAATACAATAAAAAAGTCAAACGATTTTTTTGATAAATATCAGTTTAATGAAGCAATAAAAACAATTTATAACTTCTCTTGGAATGAATATTGTGATTGGTATATTGAAATTGCAAAATACAAATTTGCTCATGGCTCTGAAATAGAAAAGAAAAATACTTTATTTGTTGCCAGAAAAGTTTTAAGAAATATTTTGAAATTACTTCACCCAATTACCCCCTTTTTAACTGAAGAGATTTGGCAATTTTTTAAAACTAAAGAAGAAAAAGACATTATTGTTGAATCTTGGCCCAGAGAAATTACTTTTTATCACTATGATTCAAAGCAAGTAGTTTTATTTAAAGAAGTTATATCTTCTATTCGAAATTTAAAGGCTGAATCAAATCTAGCTTCATCGAAAAAAGCAAAAATTTTCATTAATGCTAAGAATGATAACATTCTTTCACAGATTGAAAATAATAAACAATTGATCCTCAGTCTTAGTGGATGCAGTGAATTAACTATTCAAAAAAATTTAGAAAAACCAAATAACTCTTCAATTGGTATATTAAAAGAATGTGAAATTTATCTTTCACTAGATGAACTCATAAATAAAGATGAAGAGATTAAGAAACTATCAAAGAGGTTGCTTCAAGTTGAAGGTTTTATTGATAATATCAATCAAAAACTATCCAATAGTTCTTTTATGGAAAAAGCACCTGAAAATATTGTTCAAAATGAAAAAAATAAACTTTCTGAATTAAGTATTGAAAGAAAAAAAATTATTTCTAATATTGAAGTGTTAAAATGAAAAAATATTTACTTATCTTGCTATTAAGTTCCCTGCTTGTTTCTCAAGAACAAGATTTGCGAAAGAAAATTGTAATCTACAAAGATAACTTTTCAGTAATTAAAGAGCCGTT
>JALRJJ010000030.1 GCA_023255095.1 bacterium | reverse complement strand
ACTATCTGCAAGTTCTAGCGTAATATTATCTACGTTGATATCATCTTTTTTCTTGCCAATTAATCTTTTAACACTACTTATAGTGAGAGCATGGTTGGGGATATCGTTACCCACAAATGTCTGATCCTGTTCATATAACACCCTAGATGGAATCAAGCGATAATTATTGTCTTCAAGAATTTTTGCTTCACCACTAATGACTGAGGCAACCAGTGAGTTGGTTGTCCCCAAATCTATTCCGATCGTTAATTTACGATTATGTGGATCGGTGCTTTTCCCTGGTTCTGATATTTGTAGTAATGCCATTAGTCCAATTGATTTATTTTTTCTTTAATTTTTAAATGTAATTTATCAATAAAAATGAATTCATTAATTTGCTTTGCTGCTCGTTCAAAATCTTTTTTATTGAAATTAGTTTCAAGATTGACTTTATATTGCTCTAATTCCTCTTGTAATTCTTTTTGTATACTTACTAATTCACTTTTATCATGGCGGTGATCTTCAATTTTTTCTTCGTATTCCATTTGTTTAATTAGAAACTCAGGATTAGTGTGATTTGTTATTTCAATCTCATTACATTCAAGTAAGTATTTTGCTCTTTTGATATCGTCCTTTAGAACTTGGTAAGCATCATTGATGAGGGAGGAGTTAATTAAAGCAGCTTTTTGTTGTTCAATGTTCGAATGTGCAAAACGATCGGGATGAAATTTTTTTTGTAGCACTAAATACTTGTTCTTTAATTCACTCTCGGAGATAGAAAATGAAGGTTCTATTTCATAAATATCAAAAAATTCCATCAAACGGTGAAACTTTCTCCGCAACCACATTCATCTTTCACATTAGGGTTATTAAATTTAAACCCCTCATTCAAACCCTCTCTAGCGAAATCAAGCTCTGTCCCATCAATATAAACAAGACTTTTTGGATCAACGAAAATTTTGATATCAAAACTCTCAAATATTTGATCTTCTGGATTGGGTTCATCCAAGAATTCTAGGGTATAAGCCATACCAGAGCAGCCTGTTGTTTTAACACCTAGCCTGAGTCCAATGCCTTTACCGCGGCTGGCTAAATATTTTTCTACTCGGTCCGCAGCTTTTTTTGTTAACGTGATGGCCATTTATTTTTTACTTTTCAGATCTTCAATCGCGGCCTTAATCGCATCTTCGGCAAGAACAGAACAATGGATTTTGACTGGAGGTAATGCTAACTCTTCTGCAATAGCAGAATTTTTGATTGATTCTGCTTCATCTAGTGTCTTACCTTTCAGCATTTCAGTTACAAGGCTACTTGAAGCTATGGCAGATCCACAACCATATGTTTTGAATTTTGCATCTTCAATTATTCCGTTTTCGCCAAGCTTTATTTGCAATTTCATTACATCACCACAAGCAGGCGCACCAACCATTCCGGTCCCAACATTTGGATCATCTTTATCTAAAGACCCGACATTTCTTGGGTTTTCATAATGATCTAAAACTTTATCACTGTAAGCCATTATTTTTCTCCTAAAAATTTATTAATGAGCTGCCCATTCCACTTTACTGAGGTCAACTCCATCCTTAAACATTTCCCATAAAGGGGAGAGTTCTCTTAATTTTCCAATTTTTTGTTTTAATACATCTATCGCGTGATCAATATCCTGTTCAGTTGTATAACGTCCAATGGAAAAACGAATTGAGCTATGAGCTAGTTCATCAGAACGACCAAGAGCTCTGAGTACGTAACTAGGCTCTAAGCTCGCAGAGGTGCATGCTGAACCACTCGAAACAGCGATATCTTTGATCGCCATGATAAGAGATTCACCCTCAACATAATTAAAACTAATATTTAAGTTATGAGGAACTCGATGTTCAAGGTCTCCATTCACATACACTTCCTCTATTTCCGTAAGACCATTAAGAAGCCTTTCGTGTAGTGTTTTAATTCTTTTATTTTCTGCATGCATTTCTTCTTTAGCAATTCGGAAAGCCTCACCCATACCAACAATTTGGTGGGTTGCTAATGTACCGGAACGCATTCCTCTTTCATGACCACCACCATGCATTTGAGCTTGGAGTCGAATTCTTGGTTTACGACGAACATAAAGCGCACCAATACCTTTTGGGCCATAAGTTTTATGGGCTGAGAAACTCATTGCATCAACGGGAAGTTCAGCCAGATCGATATCCACTTTACCAGTTGCCTGGGCTGCATCAACATGGAAGTAAACATTATGTTCCCTACATATATTGCCAATTGAGGTTATATCTTGAATAA
>JALRJJ010000076.1 GCA_023255095.1 bacterium | reverse complement strand
GTGGAATAACTGCAAATTTTTTTACAAGCTCTGCTACAGTGTCACTTTTAGGACCTATGGCCATTCAACTACAGCCTCATGATGTAACATTTGCCCTCTCATCAGCTATTGCTTCTAGCTTTTCTTTTTTAACAGTCATTTCATCTCCTGCAGCTATGATTATTTATTCTACAGGTTTAGTTAATACAAAAGTTTTTTTCAGAGTAGGTATATTGATGTTTTTAAGTTCCATTCTTATCTTATATTTTATGTCTAAATTTTATTGGATACATTTATGAAAATACTGATTGCTATTGGAGGAATAGATTTTTCTAAACCCACACTTAACATGGGTATAGAAATTGCGAGTGCACTTGAAGCATCATCAACTATAGCATATGTCGGCAAAAAAATTAGCCAATTCTCAGAAAAAGATGTTAGCGTTGTTCATCAAAGCTTAGATAATAGACAACTATATAGGCCTGGAATCAGAACCTTAGAATGGGCTTGTAATTTTCTAGAAACCAAAGGTTATCTTGATAGTGATTCCTCTGCAAATTTCGATGACCATTTATTAATAGATGAAGATAATTCTAGAATGAAAGTATTATTAAAATCAAACAACTCGAATAACATAGATTTGATTTTAAGAACTGGTGAAATTATTGATCAACTTAGAGATGAAGTTTTTTCGAATGGACATGACATCACTGTTGTTGGTGGAGGGAAAAATAAAGGAATCTATCATGATTTGATAGAATTCATTCATTCATCAATTCTAGTTGTAAAAAACTTTTCATTTAATAAGAAGTATAAGATTCTTCTTCCAATAAACAATACTAAGGGGTCAAAGAAAGCAACTGAAATGGCTATTAGACTTGCCCAACACTATAAAACTGAAATACATATTGTTTATGTTAAAGATAAGAAAGAGCAGGATGTAGTAAAATCAATTGAGACAACCTCTAATCAACTTTCAAAACTTAAGATTAAAAATGAAACTTTTCTCCTTGAAGGAGACCCGGTAAAGTCGATTACAGAATTTGCAAAAGATGATTATATCATCTCTTTAGGAGTATCCAATAAAAATCCTATCAAAAACTTTTTCTTTGGAAGTAAGCCAATCAGCATATCTAAACAATGTAATTGTCCTGTACTTCTTGTTAAATAATTACTTTTGAAGAATTTCTAATACCTTATCGTAATCAGGTTCATGTCCAGTTTGTTCAACTAGTTCTGTGTATTCGATAGTTCCATTTTGATTTAATACAAGAACACATCGAGCTAAGAGTCCTTGAAATTTTGCGTTTTGGTGAATGATTCCATATTTTTCCCCAAATTGATGATTTCTCATATCTGACAAGAAAACAACATTATTTAAACCGTACTCAGAACAAAAATTTTCTTGATTCCATGGCAAATCTTTAGAAATACACAATACGATAACATCATTTAATGTTTCAACAATTTCGTTAAATCGTTTAGCGGAAGCTGAGCAAACAGGAGTGTTTATTGTTGGAAAAATATTCATAACTATCCTTTTACCGACATAATCGCTAAGCGAACGATTTTCTAAGTTTTTCCCTTCCACTAATAGAAAATCTGGAGCTTGCGAACCTACTAAAGGAAGATTCCCATTTAATTGAACAACTGTTTCGCCTAAAAGAACCTGAGTCATTTTTATACCTCATATATTTGATTAAAATTTTATAAATTGACTTAAAATTTAATTACATAAAAAAAAATTATGGAGAAATTATGAGCAAATTTTTACTTCCGACACTACCTTACAACGAAAATAGTTTATCCCCAATTATTTCGTCAGCGACCGTTGATCTTCACTATGGAAAACATCATCAAGCATATTACACAATGCTAAATAATTTGATTGAAAACTCAGAATACGAAAGTATGAGTTTAGATGAAATAGTTATAAAAAGTTTTCAGGAAAAACAGCAAAAAATTTTCAATAACGCTGGTCAAGCCTGGAACCATAATTTATACTGGAATCAAATGTCTCCAAATGGAAAAACGATAATTCAATCGAAACTATCCTCAAAAATTGAAGAATCTTTCGAATCTTTTGACAACTTTGTTCAACAATTTACTACTGCCTCATTAGGAGTTTTTGGAAGTGGCTGGACATGGTTAGTTGAAAAAGATAACACGCTTGCAATTATGGGACTTCCGAATGCTGAAAACCCACTAGCATATAATCAACATGCATTAATGGGAATAGATGTATGGGAACATGCCTATTATCTTGACTACAAGAACCTTCGTGGTGATTATGTTAAAGCTATTTTGGAAAATTTAATTAACTGGGATTTTGTAGAAAATCGTCTTTCTTAGTCTCAATGGAAATACCAGAGCATGCAACTCTTGTTCTTAACGGACAATTCCCTGCAAATAAAACACATTTAGCATTTATTAATGATTCATCCATAATAATTGCTGCGGACGGATCCTTGAATCACTTAATCCAAAATAAAATAATTCCTCATTTTGTGATTGGAGATTTGGATTCAGCTGACAAAGGTTTGATTGAAAAATATAATGTTCAATCAATTGAAATTAAAGACCAAAGTACAACCGACTTTGAAAAAATTTTAATTTGGTGCTTAGAAAAAAAAATTCAAAAAATATCTATTTTTGGCATAGGTGGTAAAGATGAAGATCATCATTTATCAAATTTATTGACTTTGAATAAGTTTTCTCAAAAAATTTTACTTGAAGCATTTACGGATAATTATATTATTACCCCCATCTCTTCTTATCGAAAATTTAAATCATTTAAAAATCAAACTGTGAGTATCATGACATTTGAAAAAGAGAGTTTGATTCAATCTAAAAACTTATTTTACGAACTTAATCAAACAAAAATTACCCCATCAAATTTTTCTATAAGAAATAGATCAATGGGGAATCAATTTGAAATTGAGACTTCAAATAAAGTTTTAATTTTTCAAGAAATTAATTAAAGAAGTCCTTGAGAAGCTGAACTATTCGCTTTAGCGAGTTCAAGAAATGCATTTTGGGCTTCTAAAATATTGTTTTGATTTCCAGCCCAAATTTGAAGAGCTTGGGATTGCAATGCTCTTCCATAAGAAAATGTCAACTTCCATGGGTTTTGTAATTGATTCATTGCATTCAAATGCAAAGTTGCAAGTTCATCCGATTGTCCCCCAGATAAAAATGCTATTCCAGGTACATCAGAAGGAACATTTTCTTTAAGACATTTGACAGTCCATTTTGCGACTTCATCAATTGAAGCCTGTTGATTATTATTATAACCAGAAAGTACCATATTGGGCTTTAAAATCATTGCTTCAAAAATAATATTTCTTTTTGACAATTCTTTAAAAACTGAATGTAAGACTTTGGAAGTCACCTCATAAGATTTTGCAATAGAATGATTTCCATTCATTAAAACTTCCGGTTCAACAATAGGAACTAAGTTAGAGCTTTGGCAAATTGAAGCATAATCTGCAAGATCATTTGCATTTCTATCAATGCTTTTTTGACTAGGTAATGACTCATCAATATGATAAACAGCTCTCCACTTAGCAAATCTTGCACCATCAATATAATATTGTAAGGCTTTTTTTTCTAAATCATGAAGACCTTTTGTAGCTTGTTCTTTAGTATAAACATCTAAAAGTTCTAGTCCTGAATCCACTTTTATGCCTGGTAAAATGTTCTTTCTAGATAAAAATTCAGGATAAAAGGCTTGCGATGATAAATCTTTTTGGTAAAAAGTTTCATTGAAGAGAATAACTCCACTAATATATTTTTCAATATCTGGAGCAGAAAATAGTAAGTCTCTGTAAGCATTTCTTGATGTTGGAGTAGATTCAATAGCTAGGCTTTCAAATCGTTTCGTACATGTTGGATTACTTTCATCGGCAGCAAGTATTCCCTTGCCACTTTCTACCATTTTTAAAGCCGTTTTTATTAAATTATTCATTGGAATATATATTATTAATTAAGTGAATTTTTTTAGATTTTCCAAAGATAACTTTTGAAAAAACTTCTACTCCTACTGAACTAAACTTAACACCTGGAATCCATCCATCGCAAACACCACTTGCTATAAAAAAATAATCATCACCAATACATAGTTCATTCTCAGACCATATTTTGTGAATATCTTCTCCAAGCATCTTTTTAGATCTATCTAAAAATTCATCTGACTGAAAGACTAGCTTACCTAAAAAAAATCCATTAAGAGCTTTGACTGCTGCTGCTGTAATAACTCCCTCCGGCGCTGCACCAATACCATAAAGCAAATCAATTTTACCTTCAGCAGCTTCAATACCAGCTGAAACATCTCCATCAGTAATCAATATTGGATTGACACCAAAAGAACGCATGTCATTAATTATATTGAGATGTCTTTCTCGATCCATAACTACTATTTTTAACTCTTCTGGTTTTTTATTCAATTTATCACAGCAGATTTGAAGATTTTTTATTGTTGAATAATTGATAGATAAATGCCCTTTGAGTTTGCTTGAACCACAAATTTTCATCATGTAAGTATCAGGAGCAGAAAGTAAAGAATCTTGTTTGGCTATCACCATTACGCACATCGAATTGGGTAGATTTTGTGCACAATTTGTAGTGCATTCCAATGGATCAACGGCAAGATCTAAATTTAAATTAGAGGTTGCACTTCCAAGAAGTTCATTGATATAAAGCATTGGCGCTTCATCTCTTTCACCTTCACCAATTACTACTCTAATCTGATGATTTAGTCTATTTAATGATGTTCTTAGGCTGTCAGTTGCAAGCTTGTCAGCTAACTTTCCATCTCCCTTACCTCGAACAGTGGCAGCGGAAATAGCTGCATTTTCCGAAGCAAGTAAAAAATCTTCATATGTTGAAGCAATACTATTGGTCATTTAGCGAGTCAATTAATTTAAAAAAATCTTTAATTGTTTCTGGCTTGGAATACCCTTGAAAATATCCCTGAACAACACCTTCTTTATCCAGTATATAGATATAGCAATCGGATTTATCATTGATTCCTAAGCTTTTATAATACTTTTTAAGGGGACCATAATATGTTACTGTAAAGTCATGCAACGGCTTTGGAACGCCTCCCCTCATACCTCCATCAATCCAATTCCGAGCCA
>JALRJJ010000103.1 GCA_023255095.1 bacterium | reverse complement strand
TGACCAGTGCCGAGAATGCACCCCCCATGGCTTGGGCATGGGCCCCGACTCCCAGCTTGAGGAAAGGCAGCCCTGAGCTCCCGGCCTTTAGAGAACCCGGAACCAGGAACATCGCGATGAGGAGCCAGAAGTAGAGTTTTTTCATGGGTCAATCGAAGATTTGAAACAGCAAAGACGAGGAAATAAATTGTTAGTGGGTATGAAAAAACCACCCACACTTAAAAAGTTACAAGCCTTATTTGATGTGGTTAAATTAGAGAAGCAAGATGATTTGCTTCACATTATTCAATTTAAATCTAACGAGATCGACGTAGAAACTTTTATAAAAACAAGCATCAAAGAAAAATGGGGCTTATTTCAGATATCACCGCACATTACTAGCCTTGAGGATACCTTTGTTCAATTAACAAACCAATAATTAATTATGAATATGATACTTAATATAGCAATGAAGGAAATAAAAAGTTTTTTTGTTACTCCAATGGGGTGGATTATTATTGCCCTAATCACAGCCGCATTTGGATGGAATTATTTTATTGGTGTAAATAATTACTTTGAAGTAATGTCAGGTGCAATTAGACCAGCTGAGAGAGTCGGCGTGACAATTTATGTTGGACAGACTGTATACGGATCAGCCTCATTTCTAATGTTGTTTGCAGTCCCACTTTTATCGATGAGATTGATTAGTGAGGAAAGAAGACAACAAACGCTTCCCTTTCTATTTTCAGCCCCAATTTCAATCATTGAAATTGTATTAGGTAAGTTTTTTGGACTTTTTGCTTTTCTTGCGATTATGGTACTGTATATTTTTGTCATGCTATCTACTTTAAATATTTGGGCTGACATCGACTTTGGATATTTAATCGCGAACACTTTTGGTTTGTTTTTATTGGTAGGAAGTTTTGCGGCCATTGGAATTTATTTCTCAAGCTTAACAAGTCAGCCCATAATTGCTGCTATTTTAAGTTTCATTTTTGCCGTCACATTGTTTATTTTAGAAAGATATTTTGCGAGCCAGCCCAATCATTGGTTTTCATATATTTCACTGATGAAACATTTTCAAACTTTTTCACGTGGGGTAATAAGCTCAAAAGATGTCATATATTTTATTTTGTTTATAAGTACATTTTTAGTATTAACGATTCGTCGTTTAGATGCAGATAGGTTGCGCGGATAATGAAAAACAAAACAAGCTTTAAGCTCAAACTTCAGCTGCTTTTACAAAACTGGGTTTTTGTAATCTTATTTATTATCCTTATTTTTTTACTAGGGGTTATTGCGAATAAATATGAATTTTCTAAAGACATCACACAAGCCAATCGAAATACGTTAACTGAGGGAAGTGTTGGAGTTCTTAAAGAAATGAACGGGCCAATAAATTTAACTGTATTTGCCACAAAAGACGATGTGAATAAGGGAGATAAATTTAGACAAGGAATTATTAATTTTATCGCTCGATATCAAAGAACTAAACCCGATATCAATATTAAGTTCATTAGTCCTATTGAGGAGCCAAAATTAGCCCAAGAAATGGGTATACGCGTTGACGGGGAGGTTGTTGTTGAATATAACAAGCGGACTGAGCATATTACCCCACCCTTCGCAGAACAAGACCTCACTAACCTGTTAGTTCGCCTAACAAGAACCAATGAGAAGCCTATTATGTATCTGGATGGACATGGTGAAAAAAACCTTGTTGGCCTGAAAAATTCTGATCTCGGAGAGTTTGGTAAACAGCTTGAAAATAAGGGATTCAAATTCTCTAACCCAGATTTAACGGTTTTGCCCGATGTGCCTAAAGAGGGATCCATGCTGGTAATTGCTAGCCCTAAAAAAAATGTATCAGAGTTGGAAGCAAAAAAAATTGTTGAGGCTATAAAATAAATGTCAGTTTTAGTAAATAAAGAAACAAGATTGATTTGCCAAGGATTTACTGGTTCACATGGAACATTTCATTCTGAACAAGCAATCAAATATGGGACAAAATTAGTTGGTGGAGTTACACCACCAACTAATTTCGTTCCATATTTAATTGCTTGTTCAGAATGGAATGTTCCGTGTGATCCAGTAAATCCTTGGCAAATTAATCTTGTTTCTTTATTAACTAAAACTGACATTTATTTAATAGCCTCAACAATTTTCTTAGCAGCATCATCTAAGTTCTCTGCTGAAATTAATTTTAAACCTGAATTATCTAAAATTTCTTTTCCCTCTTTAAA
>JALRJJ010000090.1 GCA_023255095.1 bacterium | reverse complement strand
CTAATGATGGATTCGCCATTGCCGAAAAAGATCTCGAGCTCAGAGGTCCAGGAGAGGTTCTAGGCACTCAGCAATCAGGAATCGTAAATATGAAAATTGCCAACATAGTTAAAGATTCTAATTTAATTCCTAAAGTTAACTCTCTGATAGATGAGCTACTAAAATTACCCGAAGATCAACAGAATAATTTTATTGCTCGTTGGATTAAAAGCGATAAAAGTCATTACGGAGTGTTGTAATTTTTTTTATGATAGATTTATCTAAATTAAATTGGCATGATATTAATTACTTTCATGATATCCCCGAGAAAGTCCTATTTTGGATTAGAGATGACCAGTCCTTAACCCAGAAACTTAAAAAAAGGTATCCAGATTTTAGAGTTGAAGTCCACAAGCAGGAAGAATCAGCGATTTACAATCACGAAATCAACCAAATTGGAAATGAAGAAAATTTCATTGTTAGAGAAGTATCATTATATGGTGACAATGAGCCAGTTGTTTTTGCAAGATCAGTCATACCGATAAATACCAAAACTGAATCAATTATGAAAATCGGCAATAAACCGCTAGGTGAAATTTTATTTACCGATCCTGATATATCAAGAGAGCCGATAGAGATAACATTTCAAAATGATATTTGGGGCAGAAGGTCAGTCTTTGTTATGAATAGTAATCGGATTTTAGTTAGTGAATTTTTTCTAGAGAAAATCTATGCGTGACGAAATATACAAAGACGAAACTGACATCTCAAAATTTACTTTTAATCAAAAAGTGGTCGATGTTTTTGATGATATGGTTTTAAGGTCAGTCCCAGGCTATAAACAGATGATTGAGCTTATTGGTCTTGCTGGAAGGACTTATCCAATCAAAAATTCAAATATTTATGATCTCGGATGTTCCACTGGCGCCGCAACTCTATCTATTGCATCAAACTTAAGATTAGAATCTGTCAAAATTTTCTCGATTGATAACTCTCAAGAAATGCTTGATCAATGCAGTAAAAATTTATCATCTATTGAAGCCAATATTCAATATATTTGTGATGATATTAATCATATTCATTTCGAAAATGCAAGCTTAATAGTTCTAAATTTAACCCTTCAATTTATTAGCCCTGAAAAAAGATTAGATCTTATTAAAAGAATTTATGACAGTCTACTTCCCGAGGGTGCTTTAATAATTAGTGAAAAAATTATTCATGAAAATGAAGAAATTAATAAAAGTTTAGTCAGTCTTCATGAGTCTTTCAAAAAGGAGAATGGTTATAGTGATACTGAAATCGCCCAAAAAAGAAGAGCTATTGAAGATGTTCTCATACCCGAATCAATAAATCAGCATCTTGAGAGGTTTCAAAAAGTTGGTTTCCAGAGATCTTTAGTGCAAATGCAATGCTTAAATTTTGCATCTTTCATATCAATTAAATAGATTTACTCCAGATGGAGTTACAAGGAATCTTTGAAATATCGCATCTATCTGAGTATTTTTTAACAATTTCCACAACCTCATCAATTAGTCCATTATTTAAGGTTATTGGCTCAAGTCCAAGGGATAAGAAAGATTTATTGCACACATCTAAATCATTAGCATGATCTTCGTTCCTTGGATTTTTAAGATAATTTACAGGTACATGAAATTTCTCTGAAATCAATTCTGCCAAATCTTTTACTTTAAAAGTCTCTGTCATTTGGTTGAATATTTGAACCCTTTCACCTCGTTTAGGTGAGTTTTTAAGAGCCAATTCGATACATTTAACCGAATCTTGAATGTTGATAAACGCTCTGGTTTGACCACCTGAACCATATACAGTAAGAGGATAATTAAGAACCGATTGAATCAAAAATCTATTTAAGACGGTCCCAAAATCTCCATCATAGTCAAATCTATTAATTAATCTTTCATCTAGTTTAGTTTGAGAGGTCTGTGTACCCCAAACTATACCCTGATGAAGATCAGTAACTCTTATGTTGTCATTAGAATTGTAGTAAGCGAACATAAGCTGATCTTGGGTTTTGGTTAGATGATAAATACTACCTGGGCTAGTTGGATATAAAATTTGTTTTGATAAATCTTTTCCATCCTTATCAGATACAACAATATCTAAATAGCCTTCAGGTATCTGCATATTAGCAGAAGAGTATCCATAAACCCCCATTGTTCCAAGATGAATAATATGTATGTCTAAACCTGATTCTACAACTGCTGCCAATAGGTTGTTTGTAGCATTAATATTACTAGAGACAGTATATCTTTTATGTTTGCTTGATTTCATCGAGTATGGCGCTGACTTTTGTTCGGCAAAATGAATAACAGCATCAGGCTTCCATTTTTTGATAGTGCTCAATAATTCATGATAATCAGTAGCAACATTAAAGTTTGAGAATTCGATTTCTTTTCCTGATATTTCCTTCCATGCACTAATTCTTTGACTCAAGTTTTTTATGGGTGTTAATGAATCAACTTGCAACTCTATATCGAAACCTCGTCTTGCGAAATTATCTATGATATGAATATCATAACCTAGATCAGACAAATGAAGAGAAGTTGGCCATCCGCAAAAACCGTCGCCACCAAGAATCAAGACTCTCATAGAAACATAAAAAAAATAAATTTATTATATATTTTATATCTATTAACTCAATGTTAATTGGCTCTCTGATATTGTTTAAATGTAAAATACAAACTATGATTCTAATGATAGACAATTACGATTCCTTTACCTATAACTTGGTCCAATATTTTCTTCAATATTTAATACCTCCAAATCAAGCTCTAACTGTGCATTTGGTGGCACAAATGGTGGGACTCCTGCCTCTCCATATCCGTATTTTGGATCAGATATACGAACCGAGGCACGTTCGCCCTCTTTCATGCTACG
>JALRJJ010000062.1 GCA_023255095.1 bacterium | reverse complement strand
TAGTCTTACAGGATAACCTTCTTTAAGCAATGTTGCGAATGCCAATGATTCAGCTGTGGCCCAATCAATATTTTTTTCTTCATCAATATACTCAATCAGCGCTTCTCTTAGGACTGCATCATGATTGGTGCACTGTGCGAGTGAAGCAGCTAAAAGCGTACAAGTATGTTTTACATGATGATAGGTTTGCTCTAAATAAGTTGTATAAAGCTTGCGATCAATATTTCCATTGGCTGCTGACATTAACATAGGTGTTGCCAAGAAATTAGATCGTGCTAATTCTGTTTCTTTATATATTCTCTCAAAGGTTGTCATACAGCTTCTCCAATTAATAATTTAAATGTGCCCTCAAGCATAGAAATATTCTTTCTTTTTGGTTTTCCATTTTCAGAAAAGCAGTCACGATTGATGCCTTCTGTAGTAAAAATCTTATTTGGTCTTGCGTAGAATGGAAGCTCTAGGGATAGCTTGTCTAGTCTTTGCAATAGGTCATCATGTTCGATAGATTCAGCAACGGGCGATAACACCACCAAGAGATTCACCTCGGAAGCATTATTAATAAATGCAATTGACTTTGTGATCATGATGGAAGCATTAAAAATGTTTTCAATCCACTCAGGGGAAATATTTCTGCCTGTTCCTGTTACCAAAATATTATCTTTTCTTCCATCTATAAATAAAAATCCATCACCATCAAATCTTCCTAGATCACCTGTAAAAAAAAGATCGTCTTGAGATCTAGGGTCATTTAAATATCCAGAAAATAAAGAATCCCCATGTAATACTATTTCGCCATCAATGATTTCTAAATTGTGATATTGAAAGGGTTTTCCTACGGAACCAAGTTTAGAACTTCCTTGGAAGTTAAAACTGACTACGGAGGAAGCTTCACTTAATCCGTATCCCTCAAAAACAGGAATACCAAAATTCTGAGCTTGTTCTAAGATTGAAATAGGCGTTTTACCACCACCAATGGCGACAAACTCAAGACTTGATGTGACTTTTGATTTTCTTATTTCAAGTTCAAATAACCAAAACTTCAATATGTCAGGCACAATCATTAAGTAATTAGGAGAATGTTTTTCTAAAAGCTCAATAATCGATGAATATTGTTTTTTTAATAAGCAGTCAAAAAAATCTTTCTCAATAATCAGCGTGCTGCCCGATTGAAAAACCATATGCAATGCGCAAATCTCTTCTAACAGCATTGAAAATGGTAACAGCGATAAATATCTTTTTTTATTGCTTGGTTTTAATACATCAAGCAGATGACTGATATTTTTTTCTTGTGCGCTTTCTAACAAACATACTCCCTTGGGAGATCCGGTAGTTCCGGAGGTAAAAATAATTTTTTTTGAAGTAAGCGTACTGGAATTAAATTCTTTTTTAGAATCAATAAAATTAATTTTAGGAATAGGTTTCGCGTCTGCAAAATCTTTTATTGACTGTTCGCAAGCAAAAATTATCTCGGGCTCAGAAAGTCTAATAATCTCAGCTTTCTGAGCATTGCTAAAAAAATGTGGAATTGGCACAACAGTCATGCCTCGATAAAGAGCAGCTAGAAGCAGCACAATATACTCAGAAGTATTGCTGCTCATGATTCCAATTTTTGTTACTCCATCAAACAGGCTTACTGCATTTTGAATTCCATGCCAAAGTTGAGAATAGGTTATTGGCTTTCCTTGATCTTCGATTGCAACCAGTTCATCGTGAGAAGCCCATTGATAGATAAGCTGAATTGTCTTTTGAGACACTACTAGGATGCTTGAAGAACTGAATCAGATTGAGAGAATTGACCAGAGTCTTTAACTAAACACACCCATGGGTCTGACTCATAATAAGTTCCCCATAGGTTTGCATTTGATATTTTAGAACTGTCAGCCTTTGCAATTTTCTCTAAACCTAGGCAAGCATGGTTTAATATAGTCCTTAATTTTTTTGTAGCAGTAAATATCATTGCATTGCAGGACAAATTTCTTCCAAGATTTGTAGCGCCCGCTAAAAGAACCCAAAGCCCCAATCTTGAAGTGGATGCAAGAGTGGTAATTTCAATCAGATGATATTTCTTTATTTTTTTTAATTGAGATGTATTCAAATAGTGACTTGAAAACAATTCATTTTGCCCAACACGAATACTGCAAGCACTCAAAATCTTACCACAAACATCAAAACTGATTCCTATTCGCTCTGGAAAATCATTAATGATTGCAGAATACTCATTCGTATAGATCGAAGTGATGAATATCTCAGCTCTCTTTCTTAATGGATGACCAGGCTCAACCACCGCAAAATTAATATTTGAATCCATGAAAACATTATCGAAAAATTTATTTACGAAATGCTTACAGATTTGAAAGAAATAGAAAAAAAAGTTTCATTGTTAATAGTCTCTGCAGAAATAATTCCATCAGACAAATCACATATTTTTTTTACTATAATCAAGCCAAGTTTTAAGCCTGAATTAAATCCTTTGTTTTTTTGCTGGTATAGCAAGCTATTAAAGTTATTTTTTCCTATGCCTATTCCGTTATCTTTAACTATCAAATTATTATTTGCTATGGATATCTCTATTGCTTTTTTTGAGTCATCAGCCTTAGCCTTGAGAGCTTTAATGGCATTTTCGATCAGATTTTTAATCAAAATATCAAACAAAGCTTGACTGCATCTGATTATTGTTGGTTTTGCTGTTTGAACATTAAAACTGAGTTCAATATTTTCTAAATTATGATGATTTATAAAAGATGTTACGCTCAACCTAGCAGCATCCTCGAGATCTAATTCAATAAAATTTGAGGAAGAGGAATTCTCTACTCTAGATAGCTCAAATAGAGCATTTATTACAGATTCTATTTTATTAACCTCATGAGATAAGACCTCGCTGTCAACCTCATCTGAATCTTTTTCAAGACTAAGCTTTAAAGAAGCCAATGGATTTCTAATTTCATGGGAAACGGAATCTAAAAAAAACTTTTGTTCTTTATAATCGTTCTCAATTTTTGTTAGGGCCTCATTAAATTTTAGTATGATTCCCTCCATTTCTTTAGGAGCTCCTTTTGTAATCAGGCGGTTTGAAGGGTTTTTAAAATCAATCTCTTTTGCTGAAGTTGCGGCCCTATTCATTGATCGGAATGAAAAACTTATTACAAGGTAGGCAGTAATTAGTAGTGAAATTATGTAAATTATCAAAATTTCTTGTCTTTGCTCAAAGAGCTCATCAATCAACTCATCGTACATAACATCTTTATGTGCAGGCCCCTGAGCAACCTGAATATTAATAGGCTTTCCGTCAATTTCAATCCATCTTTGAAGACCCTGAAAGATATGATCTCCTCCATACATCTGACGATAATACGTAAAGTATTGATTACTATTTAGCAGACTCAAGCTTTCTGGTACAAGCTTATCCTGAATAGTTGGAGATCCAAACAAAAAACCTTCTTCACTATTAATAGCAAAGACAAATTGCCCGCCTGAATAAAAATATTGATCAGATAAAATTGAAGGAAGCTCTATGGTAATCAGTCCCTCTTTTACAGAAAGGTGCCTTTCAAGATCAGATAATTGCCCTCTTAAGGTTCTATCATTTAGTGTGTCGAGGTGACCATTAAAATCTTTGCTAAAAAAAAATATAGCGGTTATGCCCCCGATAATAGATGTGAGAGCTAAAACAAATATTACTCTAAATCTTAAAGAATTAATCATTCAATGCTTCGAGCTTAAAGCCTAGTCCTCTGTAATTTTGGATAGTAGTCTTGCTCTGATTATCCAAAAGTTTTTTTCTTAATCTGTGGACCAATACTTCTATAGCATTTGGGGTTATGTTTTGATTAAGCTCATAAATTGCATTTGCAATCTGAGTTGCATTTACTAATGATTCTGGTTTTCTTAGAAAAAGCTCTATTAAGTAAAATTCCTTTTTAGAAATCTTGCAAGCTCTAGAATCTATAAATAGCTCTTTAGATAATAAGTGAAGCGATAAATCTGCAAATTCAATAATTTCGCTTGAGATCTCATTTGGTCTTCGCATTAAGGCACGAATTCGAGCACTAAGTTCTTTAAAGTTAAAAGGTTTTACCAAATAGTCATCCGCACCAGCGTCCAGCCCCTCAACCCTGTCTTCAATTGAATCTTTTGCAGTTACTAAAATTATAGGCAGGGCGATATTTGAAGCCCTGACATTTTTGATCAGGTTAAAAGATAGGCCATCAGGTAACATGGCATCAAAAACACCAAGCTGGAATTCTTTTAGACTTAGTAGCTCAGTAGCTTCTTTAATTGTGTGTGCTTGTTCTACTAAAAAACCTTTCTTGGATAGCTCTTCTTTTAGGGCATTATTTAAAGATGGGTTATCTTCTAATAATAAAATGTTCATTTGAACATTATTTATTCATCTAAAATATAGTCAATGATGGAGCCATCATCTCCGAGAAACTGAACATGAACAAGTCTGTTATGTGAATCGTACCAAAGCTCCCTTGCAAGGTCACCAGTCATTGAAAAATGTCTTGCTTTAAGTATTTTTTTTCCTGTGGTTTGAATGTCTTCTTCTCCAAGATCTTCAATTTCTATATTCATGATAGAACCATCAAGCGTGTTCATTAGTTCTGCGGTTTGAATAGTTGATATGTTCCACAGACTTGCAGGGGTGTAAGTTTTTTCTAAGGAGGAAAAATCACCCCTGCTACTGTGGATTGAAGTATCATGAAGTCTTAAGAATTTATCAGTACCATTGTCATTTGTGGTTGAGTCGTATCCTATAAGGATACCTTTTTTCCATATTTCGGTGGCTTCATGAATAAATTTATAAACTGGAATGAAGCCTAATTTGACAACAACATCAGTGGATATTTGAACTGACATATCATCATTTTGAGTCCCATTAAAATTAAAAGAATGCGTGCCAATTTGTTTGCCTTTTCTTTCCACAACATAGTCAAGAGATTGAGAATATGTATAAGAAGCAATCCCTAGCATAAAAATAAGAAAAAGATTTTTCATCAAAGAGCTCCAGTTGATAAATCATAATACAGATTATTTCCTTACATTTTTCTTACAATTTCTAATAAAAAATATTTACGTAAACGTATAATGGCTGGATGAATAATAAAAAATTTTTAATGGTCTTTTGTGTGGTTTTGTTCAATATTCCCTCAAAAGCAATGCATCACGAAAATCTTTTGGTATCGCCTGATTTAGAAAATGCTATTAATGCTGAAATTAGACTAGAAAGCTCCCAAAGAGATAAATTTAGAAATCCAAAAGATACCCTTTCTTTTTTTAAGATAAGTCCTACTCAAACTGTTGTGGAACTTGCTCCAGGGGGAGGATGGTACACTGAGATTTTAG
>JALRJJ010000028.1 GCA_023255095.1 bacterium | reverse complement strand
TAAAAGACGATCAGTCAATTAAGAAAGTCGACGATACAGACTACAAAAAAATCAACTCTAAGTTTCATAATGATGATAATTTATGGAAATATATCTCCAATCGTTATTCACTGAGTGGATATGATCACCCGAGTATAAAAGGTCATATTTTATGGTTTCAAAAAAATCCAGACTATCTGACCAGAGTAACTAATAGAGCAAAACCATATTTGCATTATGTTGTTCAAAAAGTTGAACAGGCCGGCCTGCCAATGGAAATTGCCCTACTTCCCATCGTCGAGTCAGCATATTATCCCTTTGCTTTTTCAGGAGGGGCTGCCTCAGGTCTCTGGCAATTTATCCCCTCTACTGGAAGACTTTATGGGTTGAAGGAGGATTGGTGGCATGACGATCGCAGGGATTTTATGTTGTCCACAAATGCAGCTATTGCCTATTACAAAAACCTTAAAACTCTTTTTGATGGTGATATGCATCTTGCTATTGCTGCATACAATGGGGGGCCAGGAAGAGTTCAACGAGCTATCAAAAGAAATCAAAAAATGAAACGTAAAACTGATTTCTGGAGTTTGAAGCTTCCATCAGAGACCAAGGGTTATGTTCCAAGATTACTTGCGATTGCAGAGCTAATCAAAAATCCTGAAAAGTATGGACAAAAAATTACTTATGTAAAAAATGAGCCATATATTTCTACGATAAAACTTAGATCACAAATAGATTTAGCCCTTGTGTCAGAATTTACTGGCCTAACGATTGAGGAAATATACCAATTAAATACTGGTTTAAAGAGATGGGCCACTCCAGGGGCTAATTATGAATTGGTTCTGCCAATTGATAAAATAAAAATATTTGAGGAAAAACTTAAAAAATACCCAAAGAATAAAAGAATTTCTTGGGTTCGTTATCAAGTTAAATCTGGAGATAATTTAATCTCACTAGCTAAAAGACATAACACATCGGTTGAATCTATTCGCGCAATTAACAACTTATCGGATAATAAGATTGTTGTAGATAAGTATCTCTTAATTCCACAATCGCTCCGAAACATCAAAGATTATGCGTTTACTAATGATAAGTTGGGTTTTAGTGGAAAAAAAGTCAACAAACACATTAAGAAGCTTCATACCGTAGAAGAGGGGGATAGCTTATGGTCAATTTCAAGAACATATGATGTTTCTATGAAAGATATCATTCGCTGGAATCGGTTGAATAGTAAAAAACATCTACAAATTGGAACTGAATTAAAAATATTTATTGAACGAGTTGATGAGCTTAATGTTACTGCATTACAAAAAGTTATACCCGACCTCAATAAGTCAATAACTTACAAGGTAAAGAAGGGAGATAACTTGTCATTAATTGCTAAAAAATTTAATACCTCGATAGAAGATATTGTTAGGGATAATAAAATCGATATTAAGAAACCCCTAAAGATAGGAAAAAAACTCAAAATTATTGTAAACATATTGTCTTCAGATGAATAAACTTCCAATACTTAAAATAGTGCTTGCTGGTTTTGCATTTGCCGCTACCCACTGGAAAAAACTATTCGAGATAACTATAGTTCCATTGATACTGGCTCTTCCTTTTTTGCTTACCCTGCCTGAAATGTTTGGCATTTATGAACAGATACTTTCTGGCGATTTAAAAACTGATGTTCAGTTACCTACAAATTTTCTTTATTACTTCATATTATTTGGATTTGCGTATGTAAGTATTTCTATTCATATAATACGAATTGTGGTCCTGGGAGAAGAGTCTGTTAAAAGTTTTTTACCAACCTTCGATATTGCAAAGATAGGAAGATACTTGTTATTAACAATTATTATTGGACTTCTGACCATGCTACCAGTGCTAATAACAGGCATGCCAATCCTTCAGTTGATTGTCTACTTTTTAATAATTCCAATTACACTGAATTTTGTCAGAATATCAATTGATCTCCCAAATCAATACAAATGGAATTTAAATTTTCCAACACAAATGAATTTGTTTTTTATACAAGCAATCCTTCCAGCAATTGTCAGCATAATTTTCATTTTTTTAGCAGATTTGACTAATCTTGGTGGAGCGCTAGATATAGTTATTAAAATAATCTTATTTTATTGGTCTCAAATCACATTAGGATTTTGTTACAAGATTATCAGTCAGAGTGACTGAGAGAAAATCCATTTGAATATCGCATATCAAATACTGGTTTTTTTCTAATCTTTTTTTTGACTTCTTTAAGTTTGCTCACCTTCTTGTATAGGTCTAATCTCTCGAGTTGTTTTTCATTCCCTAATATAATTTTTTTGTTATTATTTAGCGTAATAATGTCAATTTTTGATTTCTTAAAAGTCGTGATTTTTTCACCATCTAGACTACTTTGGTAAGTTTTAAAAGTAGCTACATAATCAGCAATATTTTTTCTATCTGAAATAATCATTGGTAACTCATTAGTCACATCATTACCCCTAAATAATTTCATCGAGGATGATATATAACCATTACATATTGTCACTTTTTCATCACAAAATTTAATATCCCTCCATCTATAAATTGGTTTCTTAGGTTTTAAAGAAATAATTAAATCACTAATATTGTTTCTATCAACTAATGCCTCATCAACACTATCAATTTTTTGCAAAATATCTGTGATTTTTTCGGAGTCAATAAGATACTGATCCTTTATTAATGGATCAATCATTACGTTTAACTCTTCAATTTCTAGATTTAACTCCTTTGGAATATTCCAAGAAACATTGACTAATAGTTTTTCTTGAGGCTTATATTTATCAATAAGGTAATAGATACCAAAAATAAAGGTAAGTGCCAAAAGAAATTTTAAAAATAATAGTAAATAGTCAAGAAAATTAAGAGTCTTTCTGTTTCTTTTCCGATAGAAAAAGAAAGGTTGTAATTTAGGAGGCATTTAATATTTCTAGAGCAAGGTTTTCAAAAGTGAGACCATTAGATTTTGCCGCAGTCGGAACCAATGAGTGCGAAGTCATGCCAGGAACTGTGTTTATTTCAAGGAAATAGGGTTTATTGTTTTGATCGACAATGAAATCAACTCTACCCCAATCTTTACATCCCAACTTATTGAATATTTCTATTGCTTGCTGCTGGAGAATATTAGAGAGTTCTGGCGCAATATCTGCTGGGCATATAAATTCAGTGGCATTGGATATATATTTTGCATTGTAATCATAGAAATTTTCTTGAGGTTTAATATGAATCACAGGAAGAGCAACATTGTTTAATATTCCAACTGTGTATTCACCACCCTCTATCCATTTTTCAATCAATGCATCATCATATTTCCATGCATTCTCAAGTGCGTCTTGTAGATTGTCTACAGAAGTAACTTTAGAAATACCAATACTGGAACCTTCTTGAACTGGCTTAACCGCCCATGGACCAGCAAAATTAGGGGTTA
>JALRJJ010000137.1 GCA_023255095.1 bacterium | reverse complement strand
GGAGCATGATATCTATGATAATCTTTTGGTGATAAATAAAAGTTCATAAAAGAGCCATCTTTTATTTTTTCAAAATGATCTTTGAATTTCTTGCTCCAATCAATGTTCATAATCGAATGAGATGCAAAAGGGATTAAATCGGAAGAAACTCTCAAGAATCCAAACCCATTTTCCTTATTGTATAATAGAATTTTTTCTAAGTTGTTTAAATTAGTTGTAATGGAATCAACTAATCTTTCTTCTGAGAAGGATTGGAGCTTAAATGTTGAAATTTTACACCCAATGGTGTAGTTCATGCAAGGATAACCAAGTTTCATTATGAATTGATTTTTTTAAATTCATCAGGAGTAAGAGTTTTCATGGTAAGCGCATGAATTTCTCCGTGCATATATTCATCTAAAATTTGGTAAATCAATTGATGTCTTTGAATGAGAGCCATTCCTTCAAAATTAGGACTTACTAAAGTCATGCTTAAATGAAAATTTCCGTCAAACATAGCATGGTTTTCATGATTAGCTGTGTAATCATAAACATTAATTTCATCGACTTGAATTTTTTCAGAGATTTTTTGAGTAATAATATTCTGTAATTCTTGAAGCTTCATTATTAATTTAAATTATGACCTCTAAAGTTAATCTGAAAATAATTTTACTAACATTTTTTTTAAGTAGTTGTGCATATTTTAATACGCTGTACAATGCTGAGCAGCATTTTGAGTCCGCAGAAAGAATTCGTATTGAGAATATTGGAAAAACACTGCCACCCGATGCTGTAGTTGAGTATGGAATTGTTTTGGAAAAATCCTCTAAGGTAATCAATGACTTTCCTGAGAGTAGCTTTGTTGATGACGCAAGACTTTTGAAAGGTAAATCACATTATTTTCGAAGAGAATACGACAGTGCAAAGAATATTTTTGAAAATCTAAGATCAGATGAGTTATTTGTTCAAGAATCAATTTATTGGCTTGCACTTTGTAAATGGAAGGACTTAAAGGTTCAGCCGGCTATTAATGATTTAAATACATTGTTGAATCAAAAGATTGACAAAGACTTGAAGTCTAGAATTTATCTTTCGCTTGGAGAAATTTATTTAGAGCTTGATGATTCTGCTCGTTCTCTAGAGAATCTTTCTTTGGGTGCAGAATTGGCAGAAACTAGAGAAATAAGAGAATTGATTTATTACCAGATTGCAGAAATAGCTTTTAATAATGATAATTTTCCAGAAGCTATTAATGCCTATAATAAAGTTATTTTAAATACAGTTTCTCCATCCACAACCAGAGAAATTAATCTTAAAATCATAAAAAGCAATAGAGAGCAGGGAAATCTTAAAGAAGCAAAATCAAAAATTGAAGATTTGCTGGTGGATGAAACTTATAAAGATTTGACAAGCGATTTAGAATTTGAGTTAATGAAAATTGAATTAGAATTAGGTAATCGAGATTATGCTCTTGAAAACTTTGATCGAATAGGACAATCAAATCCCAATACAGCTATTTCAATAGAATCATTTTACATTCTTTCTCAAGAAAGCTTAAAAGAATCTGCAATAGATTTTGATAAAATCATATTTTTTAGCAATCAAGCATTGAAACAGAATATTAATCATCCTCTAAAGCCATTGTTAAGGAATAGGATTGAAAGTCTTGAGCAAATCAATAAGATTATTAAATCTAACAAAGGCAAAATGACTGACAATGAACTTTTTGCGATTGGAGAATTATTAGCATTTAATTTAAACTCTAAAGAACAATCGGTGACTTATTTTAAAAAAATTCTCAGTGATTATACTGAGTCAGATTTTTTACCCCAGACTAATTATTTTTTATACACTTATTTCAGAGATAATAGTTCTGCTGAAGCGGAAATTTATAAACAATTTCTTTTAAATAGATATCCTAATTCAGACTATGCTTATGCTATTATTTTTAATGAAGAAATTCCTCTTGAGCATCGATCATCTAAACTTCTTTTGCAGGCTGAAAAAGAGCTATTAAACAACAATGTTGAAAGTTCAATAAAGATTTATAATCAAATTATTGAGATCGATTCTGCGTCAAGTTTTTCCGCTATCGCAGCACTATTTTTAGGAGATTATTATGATGATATTTCAGATTTTGAATCTGCAAAGGTTTACTACAACTGGTTAATAGAAAATCACAAAGGTAGTAAACAAGCTGATTTTGCTTCAAACAGACTAAAGATAATCAATGTTGAATAAGTGTAGACTTATTTTTTTGCAAGCGTTATACTTAATTAATAGAAAATTTATCATTTCTTTTTTAAAAATTTTCAGTCCAGACCTGGAAAAATCAATTATTGTTGGAGATTTGATTCTCTTTTGGATAATGAAAACTCCTTTCAAATATTTTTTTAAATTTCACATACCAAAAAATATCTCAACTAAAGTCTTTAATCTAAATTTTCCATCTCCAGTAATTGCTGCATCTTTTAAAGACCATTCATCCTCTTTACATTTTTGGCAATTAATTGGCGTAGGAGCTGTTACTTACAAAACTCTTTTAAAGGAACCTTCAAAAGGAAATCTTAGGCCGAGAGTAGTAGAAGTTAAAATCGATGGAAAAAAACATTTAATTAATTCTTTGGGGTTGCCAAACAAGGGCATTGATCATTTTATAAATACTAAGGTCATTGAGAACATTATTTATCAAAACAGACCAATCGGAATTAGTATTGGGGGAAATTCAGATGAAGAATATTTACAGAGCTTGAAGACAATAGAGCAACTCATTGAAAATAAAAATTATAGAAATATTTTTTATGAAATAAATGTCAGTTGTCCAAATACCGTACATGGTAAAACATTGAATGATAATTGTGAACGGTTGATAAACTTACTTTCTTCTTTTCAATTGATTACATCCAGGCCAATCTTTGTTAAAGTAGCACCGGATACATCTAACGATTTTTTTCTTAAACTTGGGAATTTTTTAAATATGCAAAATAATTTAGGGATTAATATTGGAAATACTAAATCCCAGTCTGTGGAAAATCTTAATCTATCTAGTTCAATCTTTAGGCATGAAAGCGGCGGGTTAAGTGGACCAGTTTTGTATAATTCTACTTTAGAATCTGTAAAATTTTTGTCTAGTAGATTTAATTTCCCAATCATAGCTACAGGAGGGGCTTCAGATTATGATTCTGTTAAAAATCTTCTTAAAAATGGAGCTTCCTTGGTTGGAA
>JALRJJ010000083.1 GCA_023255095.1 bacterium | reverse complement strand
TAATCCATTGTTAATTAGTTTTAACAAGATAATACCTAGGAAGGTTCCCCAAATAGTTCCCTTACCTCCAAATAAAGAAGTGCCTCCAATAACAACTGCAGCAATTGCATCTAGTTCCCACATTTGTCCATAATCTGATTTAGCGTATGGAGCCCTTCCTAAAAACAATAGCGCTCCCAGGGCAACAGATAAAGTACAAAAAACATATGCAAAGAATTTATAAGCTTCGGTATTGATACCAGCCTGGCGTGCACCCTGCTCATTGCTGCCTATTGCATAGATATATCGTCCAAGTTTGGTGTTATTGATAATTAAACTTAAACAAATAAAAAATAAAATTAAGATTACTAGACTCATCTGAAACGATCTGAAATAGTCAAACCAGTTTGCATCAATGAATTCCCCTATTGGCATCAACCAATTAGGTAATGTTTGGTCTAAAAAACCATCGGCAAACCAAGAGAGTGGGTTGTATCGCCCAAAGTAATCAAAGGTTTCATCAAGTTTTGGAGTTGCAACAGCACCCGTCGATAAATGTGCGATACCTCTCCACATTGATAATCCAGCAAGCGTCACAATAAATGCTGGCATCTTCCAATAGGATATAAATAATCCATTCACTGCGCCAACCATAACCGCAAGTAGAAGACCAACACCGATTGCGAGTGATGGATCGATGCCCCAAAAAGAGGCAACGTATCCAGTCAGAGCCGCAATTAATCCCATCACGGAACCCACTGAAAGGTCAATTCCAGCGGTGAGAATGACTACAGTCATTCCTCCTGCAATGACACCAACTGCAGCGGCATTATTAAGGATAGTCATTAAGTTAGATGGATGAAAAAATGGCTGTCCATCAGTCGATAATTCAATTGCTATTGATAAAACAAAGATAGCAACCAATGCCCCCGACCACTCATAGCCAAAGAAGCGAATTATCTTTTGTAAAAAACTATCCTTTAAAGTCATAGATCTATCTATGATTACATTCCAACCATAGCCTTATAGACTTTAGATGTTGTTGGAGTCACTAAGAAGAACCCAGTATCAATTCTAGGGTTAACTTTTTTGCCTCTCGCAGCATTCACTGCAGCTTCAACACCTTGGTAGCCCATTTGATATAACATTTGAGCCGTATCTGCATGAACCCAACCATCGTCCATTGCCTCAATAGCATCGCCTGCACCATCAAAACCAACTAGCTTAACTTGTCCTTTGCGGTATCCAAGGTTTTTAAGCGCTGCCATAGCACCCATAGTTCCACCGTCCCAAGCATTGACAACCATTTTGACGTCACGATTAGCATTGAGTAATGCCTCTACACCACTCTGTGCTTCATCTGAGTTCCACTTTGTTGGAGCGATTAAAATTTTACTATCTGGTCTAGCTGCTTTGAATGCTGCCATAAAACCGTCTCTTCTTTCTTGGCCTGTAGACTGAGCTTGGTTACCAGTCACGTAGATAACTGTATCACCATTATCAACTAGAGTTGCTGCTACAGCACCTTGTACTTTTGCCACTGCTAAATTATCTGTTGCAACAAAAGAAGTAACCTCTGCACCACTCACACCAGTGTCTACTGCAACAATAGGTATGCCTGCTTTCATAGCATCATTTACCGCTGGAGCAATACCAGCTGAATCAACTGGAGCTAGTGCAATTGCATTTACTTTTTGGTTTACTAGATTTTCAAAAACCTCTAACTGGCTTGAAAGATCACCTTGGAATGATGGTCCAACCGTGACTAGTTTCACGCCCATTTCAGATGCTTTATCTTTTGCGCCCTGATTAATCATTTGCCAACCTGAATTGGTTGCTGATTTAGTAATATATCCAATTACATCTTGCGCCACTGTCATGGATGACAAAGCAACAGAAGATGCAACCAGTGTTGCTTTTAGAAGTTTATTCATTTATCTCTCCCTATTAAAATAAAACAGTCAATTTTGACTGCGAGTTTTAATCATACCAAATAATTATTAATTGTTAACAATTATTCTAAAAATTAAGTATATTTTAAAAAAATATATAAATAATTTAATTTATTGTCAACAATTCTATGGAAATTTTAAAAACAACGGATCTTTGTAAAAATTATGGTGGTGTCCAAGCATTAAAAAATGTGAACTTTTCCATGAAGAAGGATGAAATTGTTGCCATTGTTGGAGACAATGGAGCAGGCAAATCTACTTTTGTGAGAAATATCACCGGTGTTGAACAGCCCTCTTCAGGAAAAGTCGAATTCTACAATGATGAGATTAATTTCTCTTCGCCTCTAGAAGCAAGATCAGCAGGCATTGAAACCGTTTACCAAAATCTTGCTTTAATTGACCACTTAGATGTTGCTGCAAATATTTTTCTAGGCAGGGAAATTTATTATTTTAAATTTGGACCACTTAGCTGGCTCAATAAAAGAAAAATGAATAAGCAGGCAAAAGATCTTTTATCTAAAACAGGTGTAACGATTAACCAAATTGATCAAAAACTTGTAAATATGTCTGGTGGACAGAGGCAATGTATTGCGATTACTAGAGCGGCAGGCTGGGGATCAAAGTTAATCATCATGGATGAGCCCACAGCAGCGCTCGGCGTAAAAGAGACTCGTGCTGTTGAAAGTATTATTGAGGGTCTTAAGTCAAATAGTATTCCTGTTTTAATCATTAGTCACAATCTAAAACAAGTCTTTAAGCTATCAGATAAGATTTGTGTTTTTCGACAAGGTCAGATGGTGGCTCAGGTTAATACTAAAGATGTCTCTGAAGAGGACATAGTGGCTGAGATTACTGGTGGTAAAAAAGAGAAGCAGTACGCTATTTAATTTGATCTAATATTGGAGGGTTGGCTCCCTTCTGGCTGACTGTAAACCTGGCAACTTTATTCGCAAATTCAACAGCATCCTGAATAATTCTTTTATCAAGATTTTTATCTTGTAGATGATTTTTGCTATCAAGATAATATAAGAATCCAGCATTAAAACTATCACCAGCACCAATTGTATCTATAACTTTTGTAGGCTCAACAGAAGCAGTAAAAGTATCGCCAGAATTCATATAAACTCTTACTCCCTTTTTGCCTATTGTATGGAGAATAACTTTGGCACCACTTAAAAAAATCTCATCTACTTTCTTATCAAGATTTTTTTCACCATAAATGTAAACTGAATCTTCTTCCGATAACTTTAAGAACTTTGATCTAGAGATGATTCTTTGATATCTTTCTAAATAAAGCTTCTTATCTTTAATGAAAGAGGGTCTGATATTGGGGTCGTAATATATACTAGTTTCTTTATGTAGGCATTCTGTTACCCATTCTAAACTTGTCCCACAGGGCTCAGACTGAAGACTAATTCCACCTACCAATAATGCATCCATTTTTTTGATGTCCTCAAGGAAGGGTTTTAATTCATCTATACTAATTAATCTTCCAGCTGAAGCCTCATCTTCAAAACGATACTTAGCAACCCCCTCTGAATCTAAATCAACATAAGCAAGAGTTGTAGGTCTGTCTGTTCTGATAAAGAAGTCACTTTTTACTGATGAATTGGACAAAGTCTTAGAAATTAATTCACCATACTCATCCGAGGAAACCCCTCCCATATAGAAAGAATCACCAGTTAGCCGTCCAAAAGCAATGGCACTATTAAGAACGCTACCACCAACATGAGGAATGTAGATTTTTTCAGAGTTACTGACTAGATCTATTAATGATTCACCAAGAAAAACAACCACAAAATTCCTCCTACAGAAAAAGTAGCAAAATAGTTAGTAGAGATTATAAGGGTGAGTATTAAATCTGGGCTTTCTTATTGTGGTAGCGGTTATTATCCGGATCACCCGCTTCAAGTGCA
>JALRJJ010000077.1 GCA_023255095.1 bacterium | reverse complement strand
AATATTAATTATCCTAGGGCTTCATATAGGAAATTACATTGACCAAAATCTTTTTAGTCAAATGGTTAATTGGATTTGGACAACAGTAATAATGTTTTTTTATATTGTTGTAAGTATATTTATTGTTTCAAAATATTTGCAAAGAGTTAATTGATGTAGCGGTTGACTCTGGATGTGATGCAGTTAAATTTCAGAAAAGAGATATTAATGAAGTTTACACAAAAGAGTTTCTTAATTCTTCTCGAGAGAGTCCATGGGGAAACACTCAAAGAGACCAGAAACTTGGCTTAGAGTTTTCTCAAGATGAATATGATGAAATAGATTCTTATTGCAAAGAAAAAAAGATCCACTGGTTCGCTTCTGCTTGGGATATCAATAGTCAGTTATTTTTAAAAAAATATAATCTTAAATTCAATAAAGTTGCATCTGCAATGATTGTTTATCATGAGCTTTTGGAGTTGATTGCTTCTGAAGGTAAGCATACATTTATTTCTACAGGTATGTCAACATATAAAGATATCGATAAAGCTGTGGAAATTTTCCAAACTGCTGGTTGTTCTTTCGAATTGATGCATACTGTTTCTACTTATCCTATGGAAGACAAGAATGCAAACTTAAACCTAATTCGGACTTTGGGAGAAAAATATCATTGCAAAGTGGGTTATAGTGGACATGAGGTTGGTCTTGCCATTTCCTACGCAGCTGTTGCATTGGGCGCAACTTCTTTAGAAAGACATATTACTCTAAATAGAGCTATGTATGGGTCGGATCAAGCAGCTTCCATTGAGCCCGCTGGGTTGAAACATTTGGTAGGAGCAGTTCGCAAAATTGAATCAGCAATGGGCGATGGTAAAAAGGTAATAATTGATGCTGAAATTCCAGTTGCAAATAATCTTCGTCAGCATTTAAATCGCATATAGTCTTCCATATAATTTATACCTAATGTCTAATTCTGTCATATCACATTCTCAAACTGTAGATATATCGGTTGTTGTTCCTTGCTATAATGAGGAAGAAGTCCTTAATGAATTTCATCTCAGATTAACAACAGCACTCAAAACCCAAAGTGAAAACTATGAGGTTATCTATGTGTCAGATGGCAGTGAAGATAATACTGATAAAATTTTGAGAAGAATAGTAAAAGATGACAAGAAAAAAAGATTAAGGTTTATTAAATTTTCTAGAAATTTCGGACATCAAATAGCTGTTAGCGCTGGCATTGAATATGCCAAAGGTGAAACTGTTGTTTTGATAGATGCTGATTTGCAAGACCCCCCAGAGCTTATTCCTGAAATGTTTTTAAAATGGAAAGAGGGTTACAGCGTAGTCTATTGTCAAAGAAAAATGCGTACCGGAGAATCTAAGTTTAAATTAGTAACCGCTAATTGGTTCTATAAGATTCTATCTTATTTAACTGAAATAAATATTCCTACTAATACCGGTGATTTTAGGCTCATGGATAGAAAAGTAGTCGAAGTCCTTAAGAATATGCCTGAAAAAGACAGATTTATTCGTGGAATGGTAGCATGGATTGGATTTAGGCAATTCGCTCTTAATTATGATAGAGATAAGAGATTTGCAGGCAAGTCTAAATATCCATTATGGAAGATGACGAAGTTGGCAATGGATGGCATATTGTCTTTTTCAATTAAACCTTTAAGGCTTGCTACTTTGTTGGGAATTACTAGTTCTTTTATCTCTCTAATCGGTATTTTTTATGCCCTAATAATGTGGTTTTATGGGACTCCAGTTGTAGGATGGACACTAATGTTCATAGCAATTATGTTTTTTAGTGGTGTTCAGCTTATAAGTCTTGGTCTTATAGGGGAATACATGGGAAGGTCTTATGCTGAATCAAAGGGTCGGCCACTTTACATAATCGAAGATATGCAAGGATTCTGATGAAGAAGAATGAGCATATTGCCATCATTGGCGGAGGCTATACTGGAATGATTGCAGCATATGAGCTTTCCAAGGCTGGCAAAAAAGTTACAATTTTTGAAAAAGAGGATGACTTGGGGGGATTAGCAAGATCTTTTGATATTGGTAATGGAATCCAGTTAGAGAGGTTCTATCATCATTGGTTTAAAAGTGATAAACATATTATGAGTTTGATTGAGGAAATGGCTCTAACTTCGAATATTGTTTGGAATAAGACTAACACAGGTATGTATTTTGCAAACAATTTTTATAAGTTGAGTTCACCAATAGAATTGCTTAAATTTTCAGCGCTCAGTTTTACTGATAGAATCAAATTAGGCTTGCTTACTCTTAAAGCAAAATATGTTAAAGACTGGAAAGAATTAGAAAGCCTTTCAGCTAAGGATTGGTTGATTAAAAATGCTGGCAAGAAAGTATATGAAGTTGTTTGGGAGCCATTATTAAAAGGTAAATTTGGTGATTATAGTGACTCTATATCCGCAGTTTGGATATGGAACAAACTTAAATTAAGAGGTAGCAGTAGAAATAAAAAAGGAGGGGAATCATTGGCCTACTATCGTGGTGGTTTTGCTGCTCTTACATCTTCATTAAAAGAAAGTCTCAGAGAAAATGGAGTTAAAATTGAGACTAATTCAGCCGTTCATACACTTATTGTTAAACAAAATAAAGTTGTTGGTGTTGGCACTTCGGATGGTAAGGATATTTTATGTGACTCGGTTCTAAGCACAGTGGCTTTGCCAATACTTTCTAAAATAATAAATAAAAGCAAGTTTGGCTCAGATTTATATATTGAATACTTCAAGAGTCAGATTTCAAGCATTAAGTATTTAGGGAATGTTTGTTTAGTTCTGGTTTTAGAGAAATCATTATCAGATACTTACTGGATGAATGTTAATGATCCTGACTTTCCTTTTGTAGCAGTCATTGAACATACTAACTTTGAACCAAGAACATCCTATGAAGGGAAGTATATAGTCTATTTATCTAAATACTTACCAGTTTCTGACTTGATATTTGGAATGACGAAAAAAGAACTTTTAAACTTTAGTATTCCATATATCAAAAGAATGTTTCCTAAGTTTAACGAGCAATGGATTCAAGACGCTTATTTATGGAAAGAATCATACAGTCAGCCCATAGTTACAAAAAACTATAGCCAAAATATCCCCTCTTTTAAATCGCCTATATCAGGCTTATTTCTTTCATGCATGGCACAAATCTATCCTGAAGATCGTGGAACTAACTATGCGGTTAAATATGGCAAGATAGTTTCAGAAATATTGATAAACAATAATACCGAATAAAATGCAATTTCTTCTCTACCTGATTCTTGGTGGTATTGGCATGTTATCGGATTATGCAATTTTTTTTATAATTATTGAGTCTGGCCTTAGCTACCAAATTTCCAACTTTTTTGGTTATTTATCAGGAACAATTGTTAGCTTTTCGTTA
>JALRJJ010000020.1 GCA_023255095.1 bacterium | reverse complement strand
TAAAAAGTTTCTTATTGATAACAAGTTAAAAGGAAGCATTATTTTTTCTTTAGAGGGAATTAACGGTAGTATTTCAGGAAAACAATCTAGTATCGATTTATTAATAAATTACCTCAAGGAAAAATTTTTATTTATTTTTATTTGTAGCTTTGGTGGAAAAGGCATTTTTCACAACCAATTAAGTATTTAAATGCGTTTAGAAACAGAAGTAAAATTAGATTATAAAGATGTACTGATTCGACCTAAGCGAAGTACATTGGTTTCTCGTAAACAAGTGGATTTAAATCGTACTTATAATTTTCGTAATTATCAAAGCGCTTCTGAAAGTTTGTTAACTCCTTCCGGAAAACCCATTCATTATCAAGGGATTCCCATTATGGCCTCCAATATGGATGGAGTGGGGACTTTTGAAATGGCAGATACCCTCTCCAAGTTAGGTTTATTTACTTGTTTAGTGAAAACCTATTCTGTGGATGAATTGAAGGAATACTTTTCTCAAGAAAATGAGTTACGCAGGGAACATGTGGCTGTTAGTTTTGGAATCAGAGATGAGGATTATCGAAACTTCTCAACCCTTTATAAAGCCTGTGGATCGAATATCAAATTCATCAATATTGATATTGCCAATGGTTATCTAGAACTCTTTGTTCAGTACATTGAAAAATTACGTAAGAACTTCCCATCAATCGTCATCATTGCGGGCAGTGTCGTTACTGGAGAGATGACAGAGGAATTAATTTTAGCGGGTGCAGATATTGTCCGAGTGGGAATTGGCTCAGGTAGCGTCTGTACCACTCGTATTAAAACCGGAGTAGGCTATCCTCAATTATCTGCAGTGATTGAATGTGCTGATGCTGCTCACGGTTTAGATGGTCATATCATTGCCGATGGAGGATGTACCACTCCTGCAGATGTAGCCAAAGGCTTTGCAGCAGCTGCTGATTTTGTGATGTTGGGAGGGATGTTTTCTGGCCATGATGAGGGAGGCGGTGAAGTCATTACCAAACGTTATTTAACTTCTCAATTTGTCGACGATCAACAAGTCATTAAAGAAAAGAAGTTTATCGAGTTTTATGGAAATAGCAGTCAAAGTGCTAATGTCAAACATTATGGCGGTTTAAAAAATTATCGAGCGGCAGAAGGAAAATCAGTACTGGTCCCTTATAAAGGCTCTATCAAAGATACCGTTCAAGATATTTTAGGGGGTCTAAGAAGTTCTTGTACCTATGTGGGTGCACTCAATCTCAAGCAATTGAGTAAACGAACCACTTTTATCCGCTGCACTCAAACTCATAATGCGGTCTACGAAAAGTAATTCAATCCCTATTATTTTAATTTTCTTCCTCTGTTTTTATCCTTAGCTTTGACTATGCTCAATACATTTATCATACTATTTACCACTTTATTTGTTTTAGGAATGAGTGTCATACTCTATCAACTTCTCAATGAATTGAAAAATATGCGTTCCAATGATCCCGAAAAAGACCAGTTAAAAGAGGAGAATCTTACCAATATCGCCTCGAAAGCTGCAGAAGAAGCAGCCAAAAAAGCCCTAGAAGAAACCTTAAAACTTCAGCAAAAAGATTGGGAAATCTATAAAAAAGATATCACAACGACTATTGAACCCATTTCCAAAACCGTCAAAGAATTAGATGATCGTATCGAATATTTACAAAAAGAACGCAAGCAAGAAATTGGTCAATTGGATACCCGTTTAGCCGATTTATTGAAAGAAACCAATACTTTAAGTGCAGCTCTGAGTTCTTCAACCAGTGTGCAAGGAAAGTGGGGTGAAATTCAACTAAGAAATATTGTTGAAAAATCCGGTATGATCAATCATGTGGATTTTGAAGAGCAGAAGGGAACCGAAACAGGAGATTCCATCCCTGATATGATTATTAAGCTTCCCAACGGAGGAATTATCCCTGTGGACTCTAAATGTCCGATGAAAGATTTTCGTGCTTCACTTGAGGAGCAGGATGCTGAAAAACGCAAAGCCCTACAAGTAGAGCATGCTAAAAAATGTCGTCAACATATGCGCACCTTATCGTCAAAGAAATATCAAGAGCAATATAAGGACCCCATTGATTTTGTGGTGATGTTAATTCCCTTTGAACCAGGCTTTCAATCTGCTTTATTACACGATGGAAATTTGTTCAATGATGGCGCTGAAACTAAAGTCTTTGTCGTTTCACCAATTTCCTTAATGCCTTTATTGAATTTAGTCAGTGAAACCTGGAGGCAGATGTCTTTAACCAAAAATGCGAATAGTATAATAAACACCGCCAAAGATTTATCCGATCGACTTAAAAAATACGAAGAATTATACAATACGGTTGGAGATCGTATTACTTCCTTAGGAAAAGCTTATAACACTTCAGTATCCTCTTATAATGCTCGATTAAAGCCTTCAGTGAGAGATATTCAAAGACTTCAAGACTTACCAGAGGATTTAACCGATTTAGATTCGGTTCACTTAGATGTGAAACCTGTTATTGAACGTTTAGAAACTTTCAATTCCAAAGAGGAGGAATAATGCCCTTAGTTCATCCTATAAGCGAGATTCAGGATGAATCGACCAAACAACTTGTCACCTTCTTTAATGAAACCTTAGGATTTTGTCCTAATTCTGTCTTAACCATGAATAAAAAGCCTCTGATGGCGGATGCCTTTATCAATCTCAATAAAGCGGTGATGGATAATGCAGGGTCTATTTCCTCTGAATTCAAGCGTATCATTGCCTATATCAGTAGTAACACCGCTGGATGTCGTTATTGTCAAGCACACACCATCCGAGCCGCTCAACGCTATGGAGGATCCGACAAGCGCTTACAACAAGCTTGGGATTTTGAAAACAGTAAATTATTTTCCATGCAAGAAAAAATTGCTCTACGCTTTGTGATTGCGGCTAGTACTTCACCTACTAATACACGTTTTTTTGAACGAGAACTCAAGGCCAATTGGTCTGAAGAAGATATTTTAGAGATTGTTAGTGTAATAGCCTTATTTGGTTTTTTAAATCGCTGGAATGATGTGATGGGCACTACCTTAGAAGAAGAAGCAAAACAATCGGCTGAACAATATTTAAATCAAGCAGGATGGGAGATAGGAAAGCATGTTTAACTTTTTAGATCAATGTAATTTTAATCGATACCGATCCATGGTATTCTTATTGGCACGACTGATCGTTGCAGCCATTATTTTCAAAGCAGGATATAGTAAACTTCCTGTCAGTGAAGTGGGAGGACTGGTGGCCAAGCTTCCAGAATGGCTCCGCTATATGGTGGTCTTATTTGAATTAATTGGGCCTATTTTTCTTCTTCTGGGAATTAGAAATGAGCGTTTCAATGTTCTAGGCTCTCTAATGATTGCCATTGTCATGCTGGGTGCAACCTATATGAAAGTAGCGGTAGCAGGAAATGCATTTCTCTCTAGTGGAGCCATGTATCCTTTTTCGTTATTAATCATTGCATTAATTCTACTAACCGATGAGTGATGTCTGAATTTACCATAGAGCTCAATTCTATTACCCGGAAGCTTCCAAAGCATTTACAAAAATATATCGTCAAGCAACCCTATGCTGAATATACTGCTCAGGATCAAGCCATTTGGCGCTATGTCATGCGAGCTAACATTGATTATTTACAACACGTGGCTCATGAAAGTTTTATCCCTGGATTAGCCAAATCGGGTATTACCATTAATGAGATTCCTCAAATGGAGGGAATGAATCGTATTTTAAAAGATATCGGATGGGCAGCTGTAGCCGTAGATGGATTTATTCCTCCAGCGGTGTTTATGGAGTTTCAAGCCAATAACGTTTTAGTAATATCCGCAGATATTCGAACCATCAATCATATTGGATATACTCCGGCACCAGATATTATCCATGAATCGGCAGGACATGCTCCTATTATTGCCAATCAAGAATATTCAAACTATTTAAAACGCTTTGGCGAAATTGGAGCTAAGGCCTTATCGAAACCCATTGATGATCAGTTATTTCAAGCCATACGACACTTGTCGATTTTAAAAGAAAATCCCAATTCCTCTGAAGAAGAAATCTCTATTGCTACTGAAAAAGTGGAAACTCTTCAAAAAAATATGGGAGAGCTTTCAGAAATGGCTCGAGTGCGCAATCTGCATTGGTGGACAGTCGAATATGGATTGATAGGGGATTTAGAGAATCCCAAGATCTATGGAGCAGGTTTATTATCCTCCATTACTGAGTCGCAAGAATGCTTGGAACCCGAAGTATTAAAAATTCCTTATGATTTATCAACCGCGGACGTCAATTTTGATATTACCACTGCACAACCACAATTATTTGTTACGCCTAATTTCGAGTATTTAAATCAAGTCTTAGAACAATTTGCAGC
>JALRJJ010000129.1 GCA_023255095.1 bacterium | reverse complement strand
CATCGTTTTTAAAATGATCATATAAGGCGCTCCAGTCAGGAGAAGAATATCCGATCTTAAATCTTTTAGCCACATCTCCACTCAACCCTCTTTTTTTTGCGTATGCTGAAATTATAGGTTGATATTTTTTAGATCTAATTTGCAGGGAATAAAAATCACTCACCTTCTTCATGATTTCAAAATATTCTTGGGTTTTTGAATAATTTGAATCACCACTCTTTTCATAGACAACTTGCAAACCAGATTCATTGGCAATAGTCTCAATTGCACCAGGAAAATCTAAATGGTCATGTTTCATGACAAAGTCAATTGCGCTTCCACTCTCGCCACAACCAAAACAATGAAAAATTTGTTTATCAGGCGCCACGGTAAAAGACGGAGTTTTTTCATTATGGAATGGGCAGCAAGCCTTATAGTCTTTTCCAGCTTTCTTTAAATTGACTCGCTTATTAATGATTTCGACAATATCAACTCTTGAGGATAAATCATTGATAAAATCTTTATCGATAAATGGCATTTGATAACTCTTGAAGACTAAGCTTTCATTTTAATGAAGAATAAAAAATTCTTACACCCAAAATTCTATCCTACCTGGATTTTAATTTTGTTAATGAAAATATCGATTCATTTACCTTACAAATTGCAGATTAAATTAGGCAAAGTACTTGGTAAGTTTCTCTTCTATATCGCCTCTAGCAGAAGAAAAATTGCTGAGAAAAATTTAAGCTTATGTTTTCCCGATAAGAACAAATTACAAATTAATTTCCTTCTCAAAAAAAATTTTGAGGAGATTGGCATTTCTTTTTTTGAAACATCTAATGCTTATTTTGCAACTAATCAGAAAATCAAAGAGAAATTAATAGTAAAAAACGAGAAATATCTTCAAGAGGCGATTGATAATGATAAAAGTATTATTCTTTTGGCATCTCACTTCTTATCCTTAATGCTTGGTTCAAGAGCGTTGCTTTTGAAATACGGTATCGCAAATATTTATCGGCCTCAAAATAATCAACTCTTTGATGAAATCATGAGAAGTAGCTTCGTGAAAAATGGCGCTGTCATGATAAAAACTAAAGACACAAGATCTATGCTTAAGGCCATTAAAAGTAAAACTCCAATTTGGTATGCTCCTGATCAGGACCTTGGGCCCAATAACTCAATTTATGCGCCATTTTTTAATATTCAGACTGCAACTGTTTCAGCAACATCAAGGCTGGCTCAAAGTGATAATACTGTTGTTCTACCCTATCACTTTAATAGACAGGGGAATAAATATATTATGGAATTTCAAAGACCACTCAAATCATATCCAACCATGAATCCTTTGCAAGATGCCTCAAAAACTAATTTAATATTAGAAAAACAAATCCTTAAATTTCCAGATCAATATTTATGGGTACACAAAAGATTCAAAACTAGGCCAGATGGGGAATCCGATTACTACAAAAACTTATGAGTGTTATCTAAAAAATTATGTCATTTGTGGTATAGTCTTGTATAATACGCGTTTTCGAAAAATAACAAGTTAAGAAAATATGTCAATTGACACTCAAAAAATTATTAAAGAATATCAAACAGACAAGAATGACACTGGTTCTGTTGATGTTCAGGTTGCCCTTCTTACAGCTAGAATCAAGCATCTAACTGAGCACTTTAAGACTCATAAAAAAGATCATCATTCTAGAAGAGGGTTACTGAAATTAGTTTCTCAAAGAAAGAAATTACTTGGTTATTTAAAGAATAAAAATCTTGATTCTTATGCAAGTTTAATTTCTAGACTTGGTTTAAGAAAGTAGTTTTAACTAATTTATAATTAAGCCCCTCTGGGGCTTTTTTTATGTCTGAAGAAAATGGAAGTTGCAATAATTGTCCAAAAAGTTGATGAGTTAAAAGAAAGGTTTGAATCCTTATCGTCTCATTTAAAGCTTGATGAAAAAAGATTAAGATTAGAAGAGGTTGCTAGAATTCTAGAGAATCCTGATATCTGGTCCAATCAAGATGAGGCGCAAAAAATATCCAAAGAAAAATCATCGCTTAATTCAATGATTGACACATTTGATTCTGGTTTTGCAATTCTTGATGACGCCAAGGAACTTATCAAAATGGCATCAGACGAGAATGATAATGACGCTATTGAAAGTATTGAGATGGATCTTGAAAATCTTGAGATAGAGATTTCAAAATTAGAATTAGAGAGAATGTTTAG
>JALRJJ010000109.1 GCA_023255095.1 bacterium | reverse complement strand
AGCACCAAAAATAAAAGAATTGATAACAAAACTCTATTCATCAAGTAAAAACTCCAATGGAATATGAATTCTTTGAGACCATGAATTTTCATCATGAGATGCTCCATCAAATTTTATTGATTGATATCTATTTTGCTTTTGAAGCTCTAAAGAAAACTTTCTATCAACCTCTTTTTGATATTGCTCATAATAGGCATCAAGAGTTTTAGTGCCATAATCAAAATATATTCTTTTATTGTTGAGTCTAAGAAAGTTGTTATTCAAATATTGTTGAATTGATTGATCAAGCTCTTTGGTATCATCAGGATCTCCACCTGGCCAATGAGTAGATATCGCGGCAAATCCTCCAAATTCATCTTGCTTTTCAATAACTCCATACATTGAGATTAATCCTCCCATACTAGAGCCCATTAGAAAATGATCATCAGAATTTCTCGATACATTCATACTGTTTAATAAAAAGGGTTTAAGTTCCTTGGTCAAAAAATTTAAATAATTATCAGCAGTAAATTCTTGATCTGCTATTTCTTTTTGCTGAACGGTTAAGGCTTTTTGTGGAAAGTATTCAAACCACCTTTTCTCAGATCCTGCATTCATAATGCCCACAACAATAAAGTTTAAGCCATTCTCAGCGACAACCTTATTGCTTACTTCATCAACCATCCATTCTTGATTATTCCAGGTATTAGATTTATCAAATAGCATTTGACCATCATGCATATAAATGACTTTGGTGCTATTCGAAAGAACAACCCCCGCGGGAGTAAAGATATTAAAGCTCCTAGTTCCTATATATTCAGAATCAATACTATGAGTTGAAATTTGCCCTGCTGAAATATTGATAGCAGATAAATCTAGAGACGCAATTGCTATAAAAAAAAATATTGCTGCAGCAATCTTACTTAAGAATGCAGATAAAGTAATCATAAGAATCTAGCTCCATGTTTTTAAATGTTTCGCTTTTTGAGTCCCATCGACTTCTACAACTTCCATGCCAATCATCAACCTCAGAAAAGGCGTCCTCAAATGCTAAGTTACCTACCCACTTTTCAGGAGAATTGTTAAGACCAACCAAGACAGTTTGATTTTTAAAAGAACGCTTGAATATGTAAAGTCCTGAAGTATCAGAAGCAAAAACTGTTTCTTGGAATCCATATTTTAAGGCCGGTAATGCTTTTCTTAATTCACTGAGCCTTGCAATCAATGTATAAAGTGGATGACTCTCATTGAAATTATCTTCTTTTGAAGAGGCTCCAAGTATGGTTGGATTATCAATATAGCTAGAAACTTTAGATGGAAACATATCCTCTCTTGCATCTTTGTCCCATCCATCTCCCACAAAGCCTTGCTCATCTCCGTAATAAATAGTTGGCACACCCCTTGCCGTGAATAGCAGAACATTAGCTAGGATTGCTTTTTGCTCAATAGCTTGCTGCGAGAAATCTTCTTCATACAAAAAATGTCCTATACGACCGTGATCATGATTGCTAATAAAAGTAGGAAATTGGCTTGCGATCTCTTGACCGCCTTCATAAACACTATCAGCAGTAAAAATATTCTGAAACTGATGAGCAGAAATTTTCTCCGTCAGATAATCTATTGCAGAACGTGAAAAGGGAAAATCTAGCAAATGAGTGAAACCGGAACTCCTTTGATAAGCTGCTAGGAGCTCTACTTCTGGAAAAGCAGCTTCGCCAAAAATAAAAAAATTATCTTTACCAAGAGATTCTGCAAATTGGTATATTTCAGGAAGAAATTGGTGCCAAAAGCTATCGTTAACGTGCCTTACAGTATCAATCCGAAATCCATCGATTCCAAATTCACGCATCCAAAACTTATGTATTGCCAACATGAGTGTTAGAACCCTTGGATTTGTAGTATCAAGATCATCCAGTCCGCTAAAATCACCAAATACCGACCCCTCTCCAAACCAATTAGAATCACCTCGATTGTTATACAGCGAAGGGTCATTAAGTTCTGGTGGATTTTTTAAGGGTTCATATGGAAAAATTATTGGCTTGTATCGATTTGGATCTCCGTCCTTAGAATCTGCAAAATACTGATATGGGCAGTATTTATATGGCTCTGCTAATGTTTGGCATTGCTCGATTTTTATAATGTCAGCTGTATGATTCACTATCGTATCTAAATAGACCTTTAAACCAATCTTATGTGCTTTTGAGACAAAATTTTTAAATTCTTCATTAGTCCCAAAATGTGGATCGACTTGATAAAAATCAGTTGTCCAATAACCATGATACCCAGTTGAATCATCATGAGCAGGACCTTGCAGTACTTTATTTTTATAAATAGGCGCCAGCCAAACAGCAGTTGCACCTAAGTTTTTAATGTATGAGAGCTTGTCTGTTAAGCCCGCAAGGTCTCCACCGTGATAATATCCTTTATTCATGGGATCAAAGCCGTGATCTTTAATGCCGCCACTATAAAAGCCTCGATCATTAAGAGGATCACCATTAGAGAATCTATCGGGTAATACAAAATATAAAATCTCTTCTTCAAAAGACCTTGCATTGATATTAAGAATAAAACCAAACAAAAGAAGGCAAAAACAATAGGCTCTTAACATAAATTAATCAGAGCTTATTCCTTAATCAGGCTTATTGCAAAACCTCCGCCTGAAGCCATATCTAGAGATATTTTTGATTTACTGTTAACTAGTTGATTGGAAATGCTCACTGGAAAAGGATTATTTTTCCAATCAGCACCCTCTCCGTCTGAGTAGATAGTAGCCTTAAAGTTTCCAGCAGGAAGAAATGAAAAATCTAACTCATAAGACCTCTGATTTTCATCAGTGATGCCTCCAATAAACCAATTACCAGAATGTTTTTCTTCACGTGCAATCACAACGTATTCAGCAATTTCACCATCAAGGGTAATTGATTTTTCCCAATCGCTTCCTAGATCTTTAATAAATTGAAAAACATCTAGTCTTTTAGCATAGTTTCTTGGTAAATCAGCAGCCATTTGAAGGGGACTATATAAAACGACCATCAATGCGAGTTGCTTGGCAACAGTGGTTCTTATTCTTGAAGAATCTTCCTCTCCCTTAAACCACACATCAAAAACACCAGGTGTAAAATCCATTGGTCCTCCAAGCATTCTTGTAAAAGGGAGTATTGTGGTATGTTGAGGATCATTCCCATCCGACCAAGCATTATACTCTTGACCCCTAACTCCCTCTCTAGTCATCATATTGGGATATGTTCTTCTTAATCCAGTTGGTTTAATGGGTTCATGGGCATTAATAGCTATCTCTCGTTTAGCTGCCTCAATCACAGATTTCAAATAGTGATTCACCATTCTTTGACCATGATTCCACTCATAAATAAGATCGCCCTCCTCATTGGGTCTAGCTCTTTCTTTGTTAAAAAATGGGTAACCATTAGCAAAGCCTACGTAACCAGTTTTTAGATGATGAACCCCGTATTCTTTTAGATAATCGTAAGCTCTTCCCATTTGAGATTCGTAATTTGGAACATCTCCTGATGTCTCGTTATGCATAATGAGTGCAACACCTTTTTCTTTTGCATAATCTGCAACTGCATCCATATCAAAATATGGCTGAGGTTCGTCAAATTTAAAAAGTGGGCCATTTTGCATCCAATTTCCATCCCATCCAATATTCCATCCCTCTATTAAAAGACCATCCAAACCATGTTCAGCAATAAAATCTATGTAGCGCAATGCCTCAGAAGTGGTTGCACCAAGTTGTGGCCCAGTGGACCAAGTGTTTTCGCCAATATGCATGCCCCACCAAATCCCCATATATTTTCCAGTCGTGATCCAATCAATGGAATCTAATTTGTTTGGCTCATTAAGATTTAAGATCATGCTGGAATCCACTAACCCAGCAGCATTTTTTGAGATTTGAATGGTTCTCCATGGTGTTTTGAATTGACCAAAATGTGTTGATTTTGTTCCATCAAAAGCTGGTACTAGCTCGAGTTTTAAATTATTTGAACCACCATTTCGAATAACGTAGCTTGAATAATCAATAAGCGCTGCTTCGTGCAGGCTGACATGCGTCCCCTTATTAGTTATCAGAGTCATCGGTGTATGAGATACAGTTATATTGTCTATAGAGCTTTGATCGTATCGATATTCATACCTATCCTTTTGATAAGCCTTTAACCACCAAACACTCTTTTCCTTTGGATCTGAAAAATTAAAAGTTGTTAGTTCATCTTGTATGATTGTTTCAGCATCAAATCCTTTACCAAATTCAAATCTAAACCCAATCCCATCATTAAATGCTCTAACTCTAAGCAATGCCTCTCTAGCAAATTCATCTCTAAGCAAAATAGCAATTTCATTATGTTTATCTGAAATCAATCTATTTTCACCCCAAGGCTGTTCCCAGATAGAATCATTGGAATTTTGTTCAACCGATATGACTTTTAATTGATGTTCAAAGCTTGGGAGATTTGCAAACTCAAAACCTAATCTAGAAGGACTAAAAATTTCTTCGCCTAAGAAAGAAACTTGGTAACTAAGGCCATCTAAAGATGAATTTGATAGAGAAAAAACAATAGATTTATCTGGAGATAAAACTTCGAAGTAATCTTTGGTTTCTGAAGAACAAGATACTACTAAAGAAACAAAAAACAAAGTTTGTAAAAAGGATTTCATTAATATTCCTTAAAGGTTGTCGGTCGCACGAGCGACCGACATTGTTTTGAAATTAATCTTGGGAGAGAAATTTCAAATTAAAGCTTGTAATTAAATCCGAGCAAGAAAGTCTTACCATAATTTTGCCAATCCCTTACTTGTCGAGGATCGCCGTTATAGTAAGTAACAAACTCTTGATCTGTTAAGTTTTGAATTTGTAAAAATACACTTAACCCTCCAAGCTGACCATCCTCAAAGTTATAGCCAATTTGTGCGTCAACAATATTTTCTTCCTGAACCATGGTGAAGTCTCTGCCATTTCCAAAACCAGCAACCTCGCCTAGAAATTCTGATCTGTATCGATCTGATATTCTTGCTTGGACACCATTCTTTTCATAATAAAGAGTTAAATTGTAAATATCCTCAGATAAGCCTGGAAGCTCAGATTTGGTACCTGGCCCATTGGGTTCAATTTCGCTGTCATTCTGAGAAGCGGTAAATACCAACCCAAAGCCATCAAGCACATCTGAGACCATATCTAGAGGAAGTGAAGCAGTGAATTCAAATCCTGAGATTTCTCCACCTTCTCCATTTTGCGGTGTATACACATAACCTTGTCTTGTGGCTGGTTCAATATTGTTTCTTACTGGAAATGATGAAAAGTCGTAAAGATCCCTTTGGGTATAGATATAGTTATCTAAATCTTTTACAAAGTAAGCTAAGGCAATATATCCTGAATTACCGAAGTATTTTTCGTAACTCAAATCAATTTGAGTAGCAGTCCAAGGTTCAAGGTTGACGTTTCCGCCCCCGCCGCTCCATGGACCTCTTTCAGGGTCTGAGATTCCAGCAGCTGCATCGTTGTAGCCAAAACTAATGGTAGCGTTCATCTGATCCATCCTTGGTCTGGCTTGAGTTTTAGCAACAGCAAATCTTAGGTAATTCTGATTATCCATATCAAAAATTAAATTAAGACTTGGAAAAATATCATTGTAGGATGCGCTGCCTGAGGTAGTTGTTGAGAGCTGCTCATCATCAGTGATAGCAATACCATTAGAACTTTGCTCAGTATCAATGTACTGAACTCCAAGGTTACCTGTAACTGGAACACCGTTTAGTTCCGTATCAATATCAAGCATTGCATAGATAGTGACGACATCCTCTTGTATGGACCAATTTTTAATTGCTACGTCATCATCTGTATTTGGTTCCTTAATGATGAGTCCAGAATTTAACATTGCCATTGGGTCAACACTTAACATACCTCCTGTAATTCCAAGGAAATCTAGTTTTGTTGAACCAACTATTAAATTTGCTGGGATTGCAGTCTCTTTAGCGCCTCCTTTGGGAGCAAGAAAGTACTCATCAACGATAAATGTCTTATCTCTGGACGTTGCGTTAATTCCAAACTCGACTCTATTAAAAATACCGAAAGTAATATCTTTGCTGAAAGATTGTCTAATGGCATCTAATTCATCTTCTGTAGTTGGGCTATTGTAGTAACCTACTTGACCAAACTCTCTAAGAGAGCCCGCTTGTCCTGTGTTACCCCATCCTTGTGCAGATGTTAAGAAAACATTATTTGGATTAGCATAATCCAATTGATAACTTGTGAACTTTGTTCCAGTGGATCCTGTAACAAAGCTCATTGTGTCAAATGGTCCATTTGCACCGCCATTAGAAGTACCAAAGTTTATTTCTAAAATTAAATCAGTTCTATCAACTTTTGTTTGTGAATAGTCAAACTCAGCTTTCCAACCATTGCCTACTTCCCACTGTGAGTTCCATCCCATCGCAAAGACATCAGAGTCTCTGGTATTTAAATCATTTCTAATAACACCTTTGACTTTATTAAAGGTGCCTTTTGTAACTAGATTATTTTCAACTGTATAACCTGGTTGTAGCTCTGTACCGCAACAATATACCGGCCAAGGCCACCAACCCCATGCTAAAGGAAACTCAATCCCTCGAATTAGCTGATCCTCTTCAAAATCTGAAGAGTAAACATCAAAAACATGAGATGTGTTATCGTCTGGTTTCATCTCTAAAATGAAAACACTACCAGTCCTCTCAAGATTATTGGACATTACGTAGGGCTTTAAGCCACCTATTAATAAGGTATCAGTTCCACCAAAAGGAAGTCCTTCGCTATTGATATTTGGATACCCCCATGCATTAAATCTATTTGCCTGAGTAGGGTTTTGCATGGTTGCAATACCAAATGCAACACCTACGGTATCAGAGAGTTGATCAATGTATGAAAAGGATAATCTATCACCAGTATCTTCACTTCCTGCATTTAGTGCACCAATATCATTTTGGATATAGTGACCGTTAATTGTAATTTTTCTTTCTTTAAGACTTAGCGGTCTTACAGTTTGCATGTCAGCTGTTCCAGCAAGACCGCCCCCTATTAAAGCGGCATCAGGAGTTTTGTATATGACCACTCGTTGTATTAACTCAGAAGGATATTGATCAAATTCAACACCCCTGTTGTTTCCCGCTGTAACCTGCTCTCTTCCATTGAGTAATGCAGTAGTAAAGTCAGGAGAGAGTCCTCTCACTGAGATTACCTGTCCTCTACCATTAAGTCTTTGTGCTGTTAAACCAGGAAGACGTGCTATAGATTCTGCAATCGATACATCTGGGAGTTTGCCGATATCCTCAGCAGTAACTACCTCTGTAATGGATGTGGATCCCTTTTTTGAAGCTATAGATGACTCGATACTTGCTCTAAAACCAGTAACAACTATCTCCTCAACCTCATTATCGGATTCATCCTCAACACTATCTTGAGCATATAAACCAACTGTCGCAATGACAGCCAAAGGAATTAAAAGAAATTTTTTAAGAAAATCATTCATGTCTCTCCCCTCATATAAATGAAACTATTAAATGTTAACGTTTAATTAAGTATTTTTTTTACCAATTTTTACCAATTTTTTGTTAATTTTTAGCATTAAATTAATAAAAATCATTTTAAAAAGTATATTATTAATTAATATGTTGCCATTTCTAGAAGTTATTCCTGCCAAAAACCTTGCGAATGCATCTATTTATGTTGAGTATCAACATCTTCCCAAAAAACCAGCGTATTGGCATTACCATCCAGAATTAGAAATAATTTACATACTTGAAGGCTCTGGCATTAGGCAGGTTGGTGATAATCTGGGAGATTTTAAACCCGGAGATTTTTTTATTTTTGGGAATGATCTTCCTCATGATCTACATGTAGAAGGAAGCATTGATCATGCAAAACTATTGCTGATCCAAATTAAACCTGAATTACTTTCATCTAATTATCATTTTGAGGAACTCCAAGATGTGATAGAAATTATTGCCTTAGCAAACAGAGGTATTTTAATAGAGGGTTTCTTTTCTGATGCAATATCTCATTTCATCCAAAATTTACATATGTCGCCTATAAAAAAATTATTAACTCTCCTAGAGTTATTCAAGGAGATCTCTGAACCCTATTGGAAAAATAGATTTATCCAATTGTCATCCGTCAATTACAAAAATATACCCTCAAATAATAAATCAGATGAAAAAGCTCATGACCGTCTTAATACTGTAATTCAGTTTGTCCAAGAAAACTTTGATAAACCTATTTCTCTAAAAGATGTAGCAAATGCAACATTTATGACACCGAGCGCATTCAGTAGATGGTTTAAACAAACCATGAATATTGGGTTTCTGGAACATCTAAATAAATATAGAATTGAGGAAGCATGCAGGCAAATGATGAGTACTAATAAAACCCTTGCGGTGATCAGCTCTGATTGCGGTTTTGACTCACAAAGTACTTTTACTAGAATATTCTCAAAATATAAAAATAACACTCCTGGCAAATATGCGAAACTTGTCAGAAATATAAACAAGCCATGAATTACATTGAACTTATTGGGTTTGCTGCGGCAAGTTTAACTACTTTCTCTTTTTTGCCTCAAGCAATCAAAATTTATAAAACTCGATCTACCAAGGATATATCTCTGTTAACTTTTTTAACAACAACCTGTGGTATTGCTTTGTGGTTAACTTATGGAATATTAATTAACTCATATCCTCTAATAGCTTCAAATATTATAAGTTTTAGCCTGGCTGCTTCTATACTATCTTTTAAAATAAGATATGGATAATAGGACCATAAATTCAACGGCTTAAATTATATGGGAATATTTATACTTGGCGGAATTGTATTTATAGTTGCTTTTACTTTCTTTAAGATTGCTGCTTTCCGTAAAACAAGCAACGAAAATACTTGGAGAAAACTAGCACTAGTTGCCTTAATTGATTATCTAGTTCTGGTTATTGGAA
>JALRJJ010000107.1 GCA_023255095.1 bacterium | reverse complement strand
TTGCAATTGATTTACCAGATGGAGTTGAAGCATTAGTTCAAAAGAATGAGGTTGAAATTAAAGGCATTAATAAACAAATTGTTGGTCAATTTGCAGCTAAGGTTCGCTCTCTTAGAAAACCAGAGCCCTACAAAGGGAAAGGTATTCGTTATAAAGGTGAGTATGTCCGTTCTAAACAAGGTAAGAAAGTCGGTGGTAAAGATTAATGAAAGCTTTAGAAATTAAAAAAATTCAATATAATAGAAGAAGAAGGCGTTCAAAAATTGCTTTTCCAGTTGATGGAAAACTAAGATTGTGTGTCTTTAAAAGTGCAAAGCACATAGAAGCACAAATAATTGACGATTTTAATCAAAAAACAATGGTTGCTGCTTCTTCTAAAGAAAAAACTTTTGCGAATGAAAAGAAAAACAAAACTGAAATTGCTTCAATGGTTGGAAAATTATTATCAGAAAGAGCGAAAAAACTTAAAATAGACCAAGTCTATTTTGATAGAAATGGATTTAGATATCATGGAAGAATTAAATCTCTTGCAGATTCCTCAAGAGAAGGTGGATTAAATTTTTAGGAGAATAAATGGCTATTGTTAATCATTCAGAATTAGATCTTAGAGAAGAATCAGTTATAAGAATTAATAGAGTTGCAAAAGTTAATTCTAGAGGAAAAAGATTTAGCTTTTCTTCATTAGTGGTTATTGGAGACGGAAAATCATATGTTGGAATAGGATCTGGAAAGGCAACTGAAGTTTTAGTATCTATATCTAAAGCAAAGGATGATGCGAAGCAAAATCTAGTGAAGATTCCAGTTATCAACTATACTATCCCGCATGAGGTAATTGGTAAACACGGAGCTAGTAAAGTATTATTGAAACCTGCTCCTTTTGGAACAGGAATTATTGCGGGATCATCTGTTAGATTAATTATGGAGCAAGTCGGAGTTAATAATATTTATTCTAAAGTGTTGGGATCAAATAATGCAATGAATGTCGCGAAGGCTACAATGAATGCTCTTAACAGCTTGCAAGACGTAAGGAAAGTTGCGAAAAAAAGAGGTAGAACACCCAAAACATTATTTGAGATTTAATATGGCTAATAAAAAAGTAAAAGTTACGCAAATAAAAAGTAGAATTGGATATTCTGTAAAAGCTAAAGCAACTCTTGATGCTTTAGGTCTTACTAAAATGCATAAATCAGTTATTCTTGAGCTCAATGATTCAATTGCTGGAATGCTTAATAAAATAGACTATCTCATTAGGGTCGAGGAGGTGAAATAATTCATGAAAATTTCAAAGCCAATAAATTCTGTTAAATCTACAAAAAGAGTTGGAAGAGGAAGTGGTTCTGGATTAGGTGCAACCTCAGGACGTGGTCATAAAGGTGGAGGTCAAAGAAGTGGATTTAAGCACCGTTACTGGTTTGAAGGTGGTCAAATGCCTTTACATCGTAGACTTCCAATGAGGGGTTTTAATAATAAAAATTTTGAAACTTCTTATGAGATTGTTAACCTTTCACAGTTGTCAAAAATTAAAGTTAAAAATATTGATTTAGATGTTTTGGCAAAAGAAGGTTTGATTTCTTCTAGTTTTTCTGCTGTTAAAATTTTAGGTAATGGCGAGATTTCCAAAGAAATTAATATTTCAGCTTCTTCATTCAGTAAATCTGCCAAAGAAAAAATTGAAAAAGCTGGTGGCAAGGTCAATATTTTATGATTCAGAAAATTAAAAATATTTTCAGTATCCCCGAATTGAGAAGTAAAATTTTATTTACTGTTGCTATTCTTATTGTTGTTAGATTAGGATCTCAAGTTCCGATTCCCGGTATAAATCCAGATGCTCTTCGTCAAACAATGGAATCTTTAAGTAATACTTTTTTTGGATTATATAATTTGTTTACAGGTGGAGCTTTTAGTCAAGCTGCAATCTTTGGTCTTGGAATAATGCCATACATATCTGTATCAATTATTGTTCAAATTCTTCAAACAACCTTACCTTACTTTCAACGTTTATCTCAAGAAGGAGAAAGTGGTCGTGCTAAGATTAATCAAATTATTCGATATGGGACTGTAATTCTTGCTATGGTACAATCCATTGGTATTGCTTATTTATTAGAAAGTTATGGTATTGTAATTAATCCTGGTTTTCTTTTTAGATTTACAGCAATTGTATCTATTACTACAGGCACAATGCTTTTATTATGGTTAGGAGAAAAAATTACTGAAAATGGAATAGGAAATGGTATTTCTCTTATTATTATGGCAGGTATTTTAGCTGCTTTCCCAAATGTTGTTATTTCCGAAATTTCTTACTTTCAACAAGGAGTTAGAGGTATTTTATCAGAATTTGCTCTTATGATTTTATTTTTCTTTTTAGTTATGTTAATTGTTTTAGTTCAACAAGGAGTTAGAAAAGTACCAATTCAATATGCTAGAAGAATTATTGGTAGAAAAGTTTATGGCGGTCAAAACACTTATCTTCCACTTAAAATTAATACTGCTGGTGTGATTCCAATCATATTTGCCCAATCTATTCTTTTAATCCCTGGAACGATTGCAACATTCTTCGGTCAAGATGCTACACAGTCTAACTTCATGTCTTGGTTTGCTATGGATCATTGGTTTTCTAATGTTTGTTTTGCAATTTTAATAATATTTTTTACCTATTTTTACACTGCCCTTCAATTTGATCCAAATCAAGTTTCTTCTACTCTAAAACAGCAAGGTGGATTTATTCCTGGTGTAAAACCTGGAAAGAAAACTGCAGAGTTTATTGAAAATATTTTAACAAAGGTTACTCTGCCTGGTGCCATTTTTCTTGGTTTTATTGCTCTTATGCCATACTTCTTAACTCAGTTTGGATTAGATTATGCTTATGCATCATTTTTTGGTGGTACAAGTTTATTGATTGTTGTTGGTGTTGGTTTAGATACACTCAGTCAAGTTGAGAATCATTTATTATCAAGGCACTATGAAGGTTTTCTTAATAAAGGTCGTGTGAAATCGAGAAGATAATGGTGGATATTAATAATAACTCTGAAGTACAAGCTATGACTGAAAGTTGTCAAATTCTTTGTGACACTCTAAATCATATCGAAAAATATGTTATTCCAGGAGAATCAGTTTTAAAACTTGATTCTATTGCTGAAGATTACATTCTTTCTAAGGGAGGTATACCAGCCTTTAAAGGATATAATGGTTATCCTTCAACTCTATGTATTTCCATTGATGATGAAGTAGTTCACGGCATTCCTCAAAATATATTTTTAGAAGAAGGTCAAATTGTGAGTATTGATTGCGGTGTTTTAAAAAATAATTATTACAGCGATTCGGCAAGAACCTTTCCTGTAGGAAAAATTTCTGATGAGAAACAAAAATTAATTGAAGTCACGCAACGAGCTCTTGAGATTGGAATAGAGAAAGCTATTCCAGGTAATAAAGTTTTCGATATAAGTGATTCTATTCAGAAATTTGTCGAATCAAATGGTTTTTCAGTAGTTAGAGAGCTTGTCGGACATGGAATTGGCAAACAACTTCATTTAGAGCCTCAGATACCAAATTTTTCTGTTCCTAAAACTTTTAGCTTAGATACTCTGCTTGTTGAAGGTATGTGTTTAGCCATAGAACCAATGGTCAATTTAGGAAAAAAAGATATTTATACGTTGGAAGACGGATGGACCATTAAAACAAAAGATGGATCACCAAGTGCACACTTTGAACATTCAGTTCTTATTACTAAGTTTCAACCCAGAATTTTAACAAAGAATTAATATGGCAAAACAAGAACCAATTTCAGTAGAAGGTACGATAAAGGAAGCACTTCCAGGATCAAGATTTAGAGTCTTGATGAATATTGGAGGCAAAGAACATGAAGTTCTAGCTGAGGTAAGCGGTAAAATGAGAATGCATTTTATTAAAATGCTTCCTGGCGATAAAGTTGATTTGGAACTTTCCCCATATGATTTAACTAGAGGAAGAATAACATTTAGACATTAATTATGAAGGTAAGAGCATCAATTAAAAAAAGAACACGTGATTGTATCATTGTTAAACGCAAAGGTAAAGTCTATGTTATTAATAAGAAAAACCCAAGACACAAACAGAGGCAAGGTTAAGCATGGCTAGAATCGCAGGTGTAGATATTCCAAAGAATAAAAAATTGGCATATTCTTTGAGATATGTTCATGGTATAGGACTTCATACAGCATTACAAATCTGTGAACTATCGAAAGTTGACCCTGATTTAAGGGTTTCAGATCTTTCAAGTGCTCAGGAAGATGCTTTAAGAAAAACCATTTTAGATCTAAAAATTCTCGTTGAAGGTGAACTTAGAAGTGAAAACTTGAAGAATATGAAGCGATTGCAAGATATCGGAAGTTATCGTGGTTTAAGACATCGCAAATCTCTTCCTTCGAGAGGACAAAGAACTAAAACAAATTCCAGAACAAGGCGTTCTGGAAAAAAAACAACAATTTCTTTAGGTAGGAAATAATAATGGCAGTTAGAAATAGAGTAGCAAAAAAAAGTAAGAAAAAAATTAGCCCGAATGGCATTGTTCATATTAAGGCTACTTTTAATAATACTAATATTACAGTTACAGATGAATACGGAAACGTAATTGCATGGGCAACTGCAGGAAAAGCTGGATTTAAAGGATCAAGAAAAAATACAGCTTACGCCGCAACTGTTGCATCTGAAAAAGTGGCATCTGAAGTTGTTAGTATGGGTCTTGCTACTGTTTCTGTTCGTGTGAAGGGACCAGGTGCAGGAAGAGAATCCGCTATTCGTGCACTATCAACTGCTGGATTGCATGTAACTTCTATTTTAGATGTTACTCCGCTTCCTCATAACGGATGTAGACCTAAAAAACAAAGAAGAGTATAAAGGATACAATGGCAAAATTAAGTACACCAAAGGGTAAATTAGTAAGAAAACTAGGCACTAATATTTTCGGAAATCCAAAATTCGATAAATTATTATCTAAAAAAGGTTATGGTCCTGGTCAACACGGAAAGTCAGGAAAACGTCTTTCTACATATTCTACTCAACTTCAAGAGAAACAAAAAATTAAATTCACTTATGGAATGTTAGAAAAACAGTTCCGCACATATTTTCAAAAAGCATCTCAAATGAAGGGTGAAACTGGTTTAAATCTATTAATTATGCTTGAGACAAGATTAGATAATATTGTTTTTAAACTTGGTTTTGCACCTTCAAGACCATCTGCCCGTCAATTAGTTAGCCATGGTCATTTTCTTGTAAATAATAAGAAGGTTAATATTGCTTCTTATAGAATGAAGCCTGGTGATATTGTGCAGGTTAGGGAAAAAAGTAAAAAAATTGATATCGTATTAAATTCAGTTAAGATGATTAAAGGTGATTTAAGCACAGCATGGTTGTCACTTGATAAAGCAAAAATGGAAGGTACTCTGGTTAGTTTACCTGAAAGATCTGAAATTGATATGACAATAAATGAACAATTAGTAGTTGAATATTATTCAAGGTAATAAAGGAAAGATATATTATGGGCAATGATTTAAAATTTAAAATTAATGAAAATTCAACTGGAAGTAATTCAAGTAATTTTACTATTAAACCACTTAACAGAGGTTATGGTATTACGATCGGTAATTCACTTAGAAGAGCATTATTAACTGCTGTTCCAGGTTCAGCAATCACAAATATTAAAATTGAAGGTGCATTACATGAATTTTCGACAATTGATGGTGTCAAAGAAGATGTTGCTGATATTATCATGAATCTTAAGGGTGTCAGATTCAAATTATTTGAAAGTTCAGTTGAACCAGTTTTTATTAAAATTAAAGGTAAGAAAACTTTTACCGCTGCAGATATTCAAGCTGCGAGTAGTGATTTTACTATTTTAAACCCTGATCATTATATTACCGATATATCAGCAGGAACTTCCTTAGAAATTGAATTAAGATTAGGTATTGGGGTTGGATATAAATCTAGTGACGAGAATAAACTAAATAACTCACCTGTAGGAATGATTCCAATAGATAGTATTTTTAATCCTGTAACTAAAGTATCATTTAATGTAACAGCTTTGCCTGGTGCTAAGGCAGATACTGAATTACTATCTTTAGATGTTACTACTGATGGTTCTATTACTCCAATTGATGCAGTTAGCTATTGTTCTTCAGTGCTTGCTCAACATTTCAATATTATCAACTCAATTTCTAACCCAGCTGTGCTTGAGGTGGACAAACCAGTTAGTGAAGAAATTCTTCAAATTAGAAAGCTTTTAAATTCTTCAATTGATGAAATGGAATTATCAGTCAGAAGTCATAATTGCTTAGAAGCTGCTGGTATCACTTTAATTGGTGAACTAGTTGAGAAGGATGAGGCCGAGATGTTGGAATATAAAAATTTTGGTAGAAAGTCATTAAATGAACTAATTGAAAAACTTGAAGGAATGGGTCTACGTTTTGGTATGGACACTAACCCATATATTGAAGAAGAAGTTTAAATGAGAAAAAGAATATCATCAAAAAAATTTGGAAGAGATCGTGACCATCGTACAGCAATGATTTCTAATTTAGCCTGTTCTTTGATTGAACATAAAAGAATTCGTACTACCCATGCCAAAGCGGTTGAACTTAGAAAATTTATTGAGCCAATGGTTACAAAATCTAAAAATCCAACTTTACACAATAGAAGAACTGTATTAAGTAAAATTAATAACCAAAAAGCTGTAGCTGAATTATTTAGTATTATTGGTCCAGCATTTTCCGAAAGAGATGGTGGTTATACCAGAATTATTAAAATTAAATCAAGAGTAAATGATGCTGCAAAAATGGCTTTAATAGAATTTGTTGATAAATCTTCTTTAGATAGTAATGTTAGCGATTTATCGCCTTCAGATAGTTCTTCTGAAGAAACATTAGCAGATAATTAGTTCATTTCCAGATTTTAATAATTTCTAATAGACTTATCTCGTCTATTTTATCAAAATCATTTACTTTATTTGAATCAATATCAAGAACATAGAAAATATCATCTATGTTAAAAGGAATACAAAGTTCAGATTTTGAATTAATATCACAAACTATATGTCCAGGAAATTTATTTACATCTCCCACATTTAAAATAGAATTTTTCATGATTGATTGTCCACAAACACCCTCAAAACTTATTGGGCTACAAGGGATATTATCTGAGTAATATAAATCTATACATAATCCTTCCTCAAATTTTTTATACAAGCCGCAAAATATCCAATTTGGAAATTTATTATAAAGAATCTCTAAGGAATAATTAATTAATGAATGATTGTAAGATTTTCTTTGATTTTCATCAGATTTATAATTGCTTACATTTGACTTAATTAATTTTAATATCTCGTCATATATTTTTTCTTTTGAGGTTAAATTTTGCATATTATGAATAAAAATAATAATAAAACTATTAATCCGATATTTATTTCTGGAATTCCAAGAAGTGGGACAACTTTAGTGGGTAATATCCTTGGTAGTATAAAAAATTTTCAGGTTATATATGAACCATTTCATTTTCATCAAGGTATTAAATCTCTAAAACAAAAATACTTAATTCCAAATGCGAATATTGATGAAACAGAATTTTTGAATCTATTAAAAGAGCTTTCTGATGGTAAGAGTAGATTCAAAATTGGAATCAAAGATAATGATACGATTTCTAAAAAAATTTTAAAGCTGACTCTTGGAAACCCCTCATCTTTTTCATATAAAAAATATATATTTTCATCAAATAAGCAATTGGTTGTAAAAGATCCTTTTTTAATTTTTTCATCAATTTATCTATCTCAATTCTATAAAATTATTATTACTGAAAGACCTTTAATTCCTTTAGCTTCAAGTTTGAAAAGAATGGGATGGATTTTTTCTGAGGCAAATGAAGTTCGCAATGATCTAGAAACCATAGGAATAAATATTCGTTTGTTTGATGCAGATCAAGACATTTCAAAAGAAGTTTTAGGTTGTATTCATTTTAATCAGATATTTATAAAAATATTACAAGAAATAAAGGAGAATGAAAAAATTCATATTTTTAATCAGAATAATTTTATAGAAAATCCTAAAAAGGAAATTCAAGATCTTTATTCATTTTTGAATGTAAGCGTAGATGATTGGATTGTTGAGAAAGTTATTAATAAAACCATGAATAGCAAATCAGAGAAATATAAACCCAGAGAAAAAATGCAGCATGACAGTTATTATAATAAATTATTTGCTAATAAGTACTATACTGAAATTTTAACTGAAAAGGAAATTGAAATTTTAAAGAATTTTAATAATAAATTTTTTTGTAGCGGAGGAGAGATTTGAACTCACGACCTTCGGATTATGATTCCGCTGCTCTAACCAACTGAGCTACTCCGCCATGTATAAAAATTAATTATTTTATTCATTATTTTAATCGTTTTTTTTAATATTATGCGCTTAAAAATAAGAGAAAGGTAAGAAAATGAGATATAATTCTAAAGAAGATTTTTTGAAAAAAGTTGGCGATAAATATTATGCATGGCCAAACGATTGGAAGGTTGAAGTTCCTGCCGAAGAAGTATATGAACTAGAAAAGCCTTTTAAAGGATACAAACACTATCAATCATATACAGACGAGCAAATGGCGACTTTAGAGAAGCTATTAGAGTATCTTATAGAAAACTATAATATACCTGTACAAAAATCATTTGACATGTCTTGGTTTGAGTTTATGCCTGAACTTATTTCAGATAAAACT
>JALRJJ010000061.1 GCA_023255095.1 bacterium | reverse complement strand
TGATGAGGAGGGCCAAGCAGACTCGCTTACAAGAAAAGTAGAGATATGTAAACGTGCCTATAAATTACTTACCCAAAAGGCGGGAATGGATCCACATGACATCATTTTCGATCCCAATGTTTTTGCTGTTGCCACGGGAATTGACGAACACAATGAATACGGCCTAGCTTTTATAGATGCTTGTGCAGAAATTAAAAAAGAATGCCCAGGAGTTTCTTTATCAGGAGGCATTTCAAATGTTTCATTTAGTTTTAGGGGAAACAATGTCTTAAGAGAAGCAATGCATTCTGTTTTTCTCTTTCACGCAATTAATAATGGGTTAAACATGGGCATTGTTAATGCGGGCCAATTGGCAATCTATGATGAACTGCCTGCAGAGCTTCGTGAAGCTATAGAAGATGTAATTCTCAATAGAAAAAAGGATGCTACAGAGACTCTGTTAAATTTAGCCTCCAAATATGCAGCCGATGGCGTTAGCACCAAAGCCAATACAAACAAGGAATGGAGGGAGCTAGAAGTAAATGCAAGACTTAATCATTCTTTAGTAAGCGGCATTGATACCTTTGTAATCGAAGATGTTGAAGAGGCAAGGCTAGCCGCAGAAAAACCTTTAGATGTTATTGAAGGACCATTAATGGACGGCATGAATAAGGTTGGCGATTTGTTTGGAGCAGGCAAAATGTTTCTTCCCCAGGTTATTAAATCTGCCCGTGTTATGAAAAAGGCAGTTGCCTATCTCGTGCCTTTTATCGAAGAAGAACAGGGTGGAGCAGAGATGGAGTCTAATGGCAAAATTGTTTTAGCTACTGTAAAAGGAGATGTTCACGATATTGGTAAGAATATTGTTGGAGTTGTGCTGCAATGCAATAACTTTGAAGTCATTGATTTAGGAGTAATGGTTCCAACAGAAAAAATATTAGATGTTGCCCAACAAGAAAAGTGCGATCTTATTGGCCTTTCTGGCCTCATCACTCCTTCTCTTGATGAAATGGTAGGAGTTGCAAAAGAGATGGAAAGAAGAGGCTTTTCCATTCCGCTTTTAATTGGTGGAGCTACCACAAGTCCAGCTCATACATCAGTAAAGATTGACCCTTCTTACAGCGGCACCGTGGTGTATGTTAAGGATGCTTCTCGCTCGGTCAATGTTGCAAAAAGGCTTATCAATGAACCAGTAGAATATGGACAGGAGCTTGCTAGAGCCCATGAAGACAAAAGAGAGGCTTATGCCTCCAGAGCATCATCTCCGCTGAGGAATTTTGAAGAGGCCATTCTTAAAAAGCCAAAACTTGATATGAGTAAAAAAACTAATGCCCCTATTAAGCTTGGTATTACAGAGCTCTATCCAAGCCTCGAAGAGCTCTGTGAATACATTGATTCGTGATTAAACATAAATATAAATGGCCCCTCTTTTTTGGGGGGCGCTGATCCTTTAACAGAAAATTTTTGAAGCGAAACTGCCATTAAAAGCCTAGAAAAAAGCGGGATTAGGGGATAATAAGTATTTCTTGGGTGGGTAAAATATGACAGAATAATTCCTAAAAACATTGCTAAAAAAAATATTGGAACAAAAAAAATATAAACAAAAAGTGAAAGAATTTTTTTAATCACTTTAGTATTGGTTTAATAAGCTTATTATTTTATGGTTAGCTTTGGGCATTGCGAAATTTATTAAATTTTTTTCGAACACCCATTTTAATTTTTTGTTGTCGTTAATTATAGTGGTATCATCTAAAAAAACCATAAAAACATGGATCTCTACATTGTAGGAAGAATAAGAGTGTTTAATTAGTCCACAATATTTCGGTTTCCTAATTTTAACTTTAATTTCTTCTTCTATTTCTCTCTTAACGGCTTTAATAGGGGTTTCATTTTTTTCCAACTTTCCCCCAGGAAACTCCCAAAGTCCTGAAAGCAGTCTGGTGTTTTCTCTTTTTTGTAAGAGTATTTGTTTTTTTTTGTTGAAAATACAACAAACTGCAGCCTGAACTTTTATCTTTTTTGTTCTCTTTATTGGCAGCGGATATAAGAGGGGGTTCTTTGATTTTACTGCCTTACACCCAGCAACCAAGGGGCATTTTGTGCATAACGTTTTTGTTGAAGTACAAACATGTCTTCCTAAATCCATAAGGGCTTCATTGTAATCTCCCGGGCTGTCTTCAGGTTGGTTTTTCTCCAGGACGATTGAAATTCTTTGAAGATTTTTTTTTGTTAAATTTTTAATACCAAGATATCTACTGGCAACTCTTTGCAAGTTAGTGTCTATTCCAACATATTTTTTTTTATAAGCAATCGAGAGGATAGCTTTGGCTGTATAATCGCCTACGCCAGGCAAAGAAATTAATTCTTCATATGTATTGGGAATACTGTCAAGATTTTTTGCTGCCCCATAAATATTGTGACACCTTGAATAGTAGCCTAGACCTTCCCAGCTCTTTAAGACCTCCTCTATTTTTGCACTTTTTAAGGATTGAATGTTTGGAAATTTTTTCATCCATTTATTATAAAATGGAATCACAGTTTTGGCTTGCGTTTGTTGCAACATCATTTCAGAAATCCAAACAGAATACGGGGTTCTATTTTTTCTCCAAGGAAGGTTTCTTTTGTTTAAATGAAACCATTGAAGCAGATTTTTTGAAAAATTATTCTTTTTTATTTTTCGCAAGTTGTTTTAATTAGTGCATAACATGCTAAATAAGGGTCAACATTTGACGCAGGCCTTCTGTCTTCAAGGTATCCTCTTTTTTCAATAGAGACATCCATTGGAATTCGAATAGATGCCCCTCTATCGCTTACTCCATACCGAAACTCTTTAATACTGCATGTTTCATGCTTTCCGGTTAATCGCTCTTCGTTGAAGGCCCCATATAGAGAAATATGGTAGTCAACGTTCTCTCCAAGCTTCTCACAGGCTTTTTCGATTACGCTAATTCCATTTTTTTCTCTCATTGGTTTTGTACTAAAATTGATATGAGCCCCTGAACCATTCCAATCTCCTTTGATTGGTTTAGGGTGTAGGTTAGGCCAAAGACCATAGTCTTCGCCTACTCTTTCTAAAAGCCATCTAGCCACCCAAAGTTGGTCTGCGACCTCTAAACCTGGCAGTGGACCCACCTGGTACTCCCATTGACCCAACATTACCTCTGCGTTGATTCCAGATATTTCTATTCCTGCATCTAAACACAAATCCATGTGATCTTCAACCATGTTTCTAGCAGAAACATTTTCAGATCCAACAGCACAATAGTAAGGGCCTTGCGGTCTTGCAGGGTAACCCTCATTGGGCCAACCGGCGGGCCTGTGTTGGTCCATTAGGACATATTCTTGCTCTATGCCAAAGAGCGGGGATAAATGATTAAATTGATTTTCAATGTTTTCTAAGGGTCTTCTAGTGTTTGTAGAATGGGGGGTTCCATTGGGGTTTAAAACTTCACATAAAACCAAAATATTATCTTCTCCTCTAATAGGATCTTTACACATCCAAACTGGGTTAAGCTTGCAGTCGCTATCACCTCCCTCTGCTTGGCTTGTGCTAGATCCATCAAAACCCCAAGTTGGAAGCTCTGAAATTTTTGAAGGAATAAAGTTCAAAATTTTTGTTTTAGACCTAAGACCTGATGTTGGCTTTACACCATCTATCCAAATATATTCAGCTTTTATTTTCATTTAACTTAACGTCATTTTTTAAATAAATATTATCAAATTTATTTATTAAATAATGAATATTAAAACAAAAAACTTAAATATTTAACTTGATATGTTTATTGTTTTTGTAGGTGGATAAAACCAAGTTAGTCTGTGTGCGAGACACTCCGGGCCAAGATTGAATTTCGTATAAAAGATCTTCAAGGGCTTGTGAGTTCTTCACAATCACCTTTAACATATGAGAACCTGAACCTGTAATGGAGTAACATTCGTAAATATCTGTACACTTCTCAACGTTTTTTATAAAATTTTTATAATTATTTGAGTTGTCACTATGTACAAAAACGAAGGCCGTTAAATCTAGACCCAATAATTTTGGACTAACTATTGCAGAAAACCCTTTTATTACTCCAGCATCAGTCATTTTTTTAATTCTTTCTATAATCGTTGGGGTAGATAAATTTGTTTTCTTAGCTATATAACTTGAAGAGCTTCTTGAATTCTCTTGAAGAATTGAAAGGATTTTTTTATCAACTTTATCAATCATATTAAAATATAATTAATTGTTAAATCTTTATAAATTAATTATTCAAAACATGGATAATAAAAATAAAAAAATAGTCACAGCTGAAGATCTGCTTTTAAGAATTGAAGTGTTGGAAAAAAGGCTTGAAAAACTAGATCCAAAAAGCAAAAATAGCCTTCCTGGAAAAAGCTTACAGATAGCTGACATAAAACAAAATTTACTTCAATGGTCAGAGAAGTTTCCTGGAGTTAATGTGAAAGAAGAATTGGAAAAAATGCTTGACTGGTTAAGCGCCAACAATAAACGAAAAAAAGATTATAAGGCTTTTTTTAGAAATTGGCTTCGCAAGGCAAGTACAGGTTTAAATAAAAATGCATCCTTAGAAGAAAAAATAAAGTATATCTTTGGTTGTCCAGAATCAAATTGTCAAACGATTGAATCTCCATATAAAGACATGTACTATTTTTGCTCAACCTGTAAAAAACAAAAAATAGTACTAGATAAAAATCGTTAGCTTTCTTTTGAGCAAATAACTTTTAGCTCTCCCTTTAGCTCTGAGCTAAAAACCACGGGAATATTGTGCTCTCCAAGATTCTTAATTGGGGAAACTAAATCTATGTTTCTTTTATCTAGATTAACGCCGTTTTCACTTAAAAAATCTACCAAATCTTGTTTAGTAATAGATCCAAAAACCTTATCGTCTTCTCCGGTTTTCATGGTAGTCTCAAAAGTGAGTCCATCTATTTGCTTTAATATCTTAGAAATATTTTTAGCATCTCGATTTATCTTTCTTTCTTCTTCTGCAATTTCCTGATTTAATGAGCTAAGCTTTCCTTCAGTAAATTGGGTTGCTAGTTTGTTTGGAATCAAAAAATTTCTAGCATACCCTGATTTGACTTCTTTGATATCGCCCGCACTTCCTAGGTTTTCTACGTCTTTAATTAGAATAATTTTCATATTTTAGTCCTTATCAATTGCAGCAAAAGGAAGCAACGCAATATTTCTTGCTCTTTTGATAGCATTAACTAGTTTACGATGCATTTTGCTAGATGTTCCAGTTACTCTTCTTGGCGTTATTTTTCCCTGATCATTAATAAATCTATATAAAAGCTTGGTATCTTTATAATCGATTTCAGTAAT
>JALRJJ010000127.1 GCA_023255095.1 bacterium | reverse complement strand
ATCAACTCTTCTACTTTTTTGACTATTGTTGATGCACCGATTGGTTTACCTTTCATTTGATTCAACCCAACAGCATCTACCAAGTATTCACTTCTAATAATCTGCCTTAATTGACCAGAATTCACTTCTGGGATTAATACTTTTTTATAATTAGAAATAATTTTACCAAGGTCTGGAGGTAGTGGATTTATCCATCTTATAGATGCATGACCAACTTTCGCATTTTTCCCAATCAAAGTTTCGGTAGCTGAACGACACGCTCCATGAGTACTACCCCAACTAAGAATTAATAAATCACCTTTTTCTAGACCAAAAATTTTTGTTTCTTCAATTTCACTTGAAATCTTTTTGACTTTCTTGGCTCTTAAATCAATCATCAATTCATGGTTATCAGCATCGTAGCTAACATTGCCTGAAATATTTTCTTTTTCTAGCCCACCAATTCGATGTTCTAATCCCTTAGTTCCTGGTATTGCCCATGGCCTTGCAAAAGTAGTCTCGTCTCTCATAAATGGGTTGAACTTTTCTCCATTAGAGCTTTCTTTTGCAAAAGAATATTTAAATTCTTTTAAATCGTCTGGATTGGGAATGAGCCAAGGTTCAGAGCCATTAACTAAATACCCATCCGTAAGTAAAATTACTGGAGTCATGTACTTCACAGCAATCCTACAAGCTTCGTAGGCTGTAAAATAACAATCTCCCGGGGTTAAAGCTGAAAGCACTGGAATTGGAGCCTCCCCGTTTCTACCATACATTGCTTGCAATAAATCTGATTGTTCGGTTTTTGTTGGAAGACCTGTGCTGGGACCCCCTCTTTGAACATTAATAACTACCAGAGGAAGTTCTGTCATAACAGCAAGACCCAAAAATTCAGTTTTTAAGGCAATTCCTGGACCAGATGATGCGGTAACACCCAGAGCCCCTCCATATGAAGCTCCTAAGGCAGCACCAATACCAGCTATCTCATCTTCAGCCTGATAGGTTTTAATTCCAAAACTTTTCCAGTTAGACAAAGTATGCAATAAATTGCTTGCTGGAGTAATCGGATAACCTGCGAATGTCATAGGAAGACCACTTTTTTGAGAAGCGGTAAGTAATCCTAGACAGGAAGCAAGTGTTCCATTCATGTTTCGGTACTTACCTTTTGGTAACTCCGCTTTTTCAACAACGTATTTTGTAGTAAAAATTTCAGCCGTTTCTCCATAATTGTATCCAGAATTTAGCGCTCGAACATTGGCTTCAATAATTTCAGGTTTAGATTTAAATTTTTTATTCAACCAATCAACTGTGGGTTCTAAAGGACGGTCATACATCCAAAATAAAACACCTAAAGCACATAGGTTTTTTGTTCGATCTATAATTTTTGGTGACAACTCCAAATCTGAACATGCAGCTGTAACTAACTTACTCATTTCAATGAAGTGGCATGTATAATAATCCAAAAGAGATCCATCTTCAGAGGGGTCGCTTTCATATCCTGCTAATGATAGGTTTTTTGTGGTAAATGCATTTTTATTAATGATTAAAGTTCCTCCAGGCTTTAGTTCTTTAAGATGAACTTTTAGAGCTGCAGGATTCATGGCAACTAAAACATCAGGATTTTCCCCGGGGGTATGAATTTCTTGGGAGCTAAAGTGTATTTGAAAAGAACTCACACCCGCCAAAGAACCAGCGGGAGCTCGTATTTCCGCGGGAAAATCTGGCAAAGTACTTAAATCATTTCCAACAATCGCAGAAGTTTGAGTAAACCTTCCTCCGCTTAATTGCATCCCGTCTCCAGAATCTCCAGCAAAACGAATCGTAACATGATCCAGTGTTTCTTTATAAATTTTTTTACTCATTGATCAATTTTAGCGTCAAAATTTACATTCCGATTAGCTTCTTAGCAATCAGTATCAAATTCTTTTTAGCTTTATCATAATTTAAGATGAAAATCTATACTTTTTACTTCTTAATTGATTGGAGATTTCAAAGTAGATAAGTAACTTACCGCCAGAATGGAAAACATTAAAAAACAAGTAATTGAAGTTTTACAAGATTGTAATGATCCTGAGCTACCCATTGATCTTTGGAACTTGGGACTAATATATGACCTAAAAATTGCTGAAAATGAAAATAAAAAATTTGATGTTAGCATTATCATGTCTTTAACTACTCCAGGATGTTCCATGGGTGGATTTATGATGGATGAAATCAAAACTAAATTAAAAATGTTAGAAGCTATTAACCTGATTGATATTCAATTAACATTTGATCCTCCTTGGTCCCCTGAAATGTTGACAGAAGCTGGGAAAGAAAAGTTAGGAATTTAAATTGAGCGAAAAATTAAATAACGAAATTATATCTATTTCTGAAAAAGCCTCTAAAAGATTAAAAAGTATCTTTGAGGCTGAAAATTCAAATGGAATCAGAATCGCCATTGACACAGGTGGATGCTCTGGAATGTCATACAATATTACATTTGAATCTGAAAAAAAAGAGTTCGACAAAGTATTCGAGAGTCAAGGAATCAATATTTATTGTGATGTAAAAAGCTGGATATATGTTAGAGGTTGTGAGATAGATTTTTCTAATGATTTACTGAATGGAGGATTTAAAGTGAATAATCCCAACGCAAAAAGAACTTGCGGTTGTGGAATAAGCTTTTCGGCATAAGATGATTGATAAGAACCAAATTATTATTGATAAAACACTAGACCAGGAATACAAGTACGGTTTTTCTACTGATATTGAACAATATAAATTTCCTCCAGGTCTTGATGAGAATGTTATTAAAAAATTATCAGAAATTAAGGAAGAACCTCAGTGGTTATTAGAGTGGAGATTAAAAGCATATAAAAATTGGCAAAAAATGACTGAGCCAAAATGGGCAAATATCAAATATGATCCTATTGATTACCAAGGCCTTAGCTATTACGCTGCTCCAAAAAGAAAATCGAATCAAAGCTTAGATGATGTTGATCCAGAAATTCTTGAAACATACAATAAGCTTGGGATTTCTTTAAATGAACAAAAAAGATTAGAGGGTGTCGCTGTAGACGCTGTTTTTGATAGTGTTTCAGTAGCAACAACATTTAAAAAAGAACTTTCAAAACATGGGGTTATTTTTTGTTCATTTTCTGAGGCAGTGAAAAATCATCCAGAAATTGTTAAAAAATATCTAGGTTCGGTCATCCCATACACAGATAATTATTTTGCCGCACTTAATTCTGCAGTTTTTAGCGATGGATCATTTGTTTATATACCTAAAGGCGTAAGATGTCCGTTAGAATTGTCAACTTATTTTAGAATCAATGCCTCCAATACTGGACAATTTGAGAGGACTCTCATCATTGCCGATGAAGGTAGCTATGTAAGCTATCTTGAAGGTTGTACAGCTCCAATGCGGGATGAAAATCAACTGCACGCAGCCGTGGTTGAAATTTTCGCCCACGAGAATGCCGAAGTAAAATACTCTACCGTTCAGAACTGGTATCCCGGCGATAAGGAAGGCAAAGGGGGCGTTTACAATTTTGTCACAAAAAGAGGAATTTGTTTTGGGGACAAT
>JALRJJ010000098.1 GCA_023255095.1 bacterium | reverse complement strand
CGTCGATAGTCTTATTATTGCCGTTCGAAATATATCCTTTTTCAGGGTTAAATAAGTATGGCATTTCTTCAAATGGGATATATCCTTTCCAGTCATTCTTAGAAGTTGATCCATCAAAAGGTAATAATTTTTCTCCTCCATTACGAATCGGTATTTTTGAACTAGGTCTCCATCCAATGTTACCCTGTACATCTGCATAAGTCCAGTTCTGTCCTGGAGCGCCAAAAAGTTTTGAAGCCTGAGAAAATTCTTCCCAGTTTTCTGCTTGTCCTAATTTGAACAAGGCGGTGGTTTCATCAAAAGCATCATATTCTGTCCATCGGAATGAAATTGCTTTGTTTAGTTTTTTAGCATCTTTGTGAATTTCAGAGATAATAGGGCCCCTATGAGTAGAACGAACATCAAATTGTCTTATTTCTCCACTTTTCAATTGAACAGTTTCTTTTCTGATTTTTAAGTCAACCCATTCTTCATCTAAGAAATACTTGGTAGAATCTTCATTGATGGTCTCAATATAGAAATCCATATCATCAGTCATAACATTTGTAAAACCCCATGCTATTGATTCGTTGTGGCCTAAAACAGGCAAAGGAAATCCGTAAAGACCATATCCACCAAAATTAAAACTCGGACTTTTTAAGCGAATCTCATACCACCAAGGAGGTTGATTGTATGCTAAATGAGGATCATTAGTAAGCAAAGGCATCCCTGACTCAGTTTTTTCACCAGAAAGTACCCAGACATTTGAACCATATCCTTCACGATCTGTGTTTAATAACTTCCTAAGAGACTTTGAGTCATTCGAAAAAGACTGAAAAGTTTCCGAAAGCATATCATTTGTAGCAATTGTTATAAAAGAGGGGTCATATTCAGGAAGAATATCTTTTAAATATTCTTCCCCAAGTTTTTCATGAATAGCTCCAAAAAATAATTCTGAATCCCATCCTCCTTCAAGTTCCCATGCCATCATTGTCGACAAAGCAACAATATCAATTGGTTCAAACAAGGGGATTTCTTTGATTCCAAGCAATTTAAATTCTAGTGGATATTCTGATGGTGATAAAGAGTTAATGTATGAATTGATTCCATCGCAAGTCCATTGAAGATAATTTCTGATTTCAGGAGAAATCTTTTTTTCACTTTCAAGTGCAACATTCTGGAAGCCAATTGTTCGAATGAACTTATCATTAGAAAATAAAGTATCATTTATAACTTCGCTAATCTGACCTTTATATGCATATTTCAAGAAAGTCATTTGATATAGCCTGTCCCTTGCTCCTAAGTAACCTGCTACAGTGAATAAATCACTATCATTTTCAGCAAAAATATGAGGCACTCCAAAATCATCGAAGAATACATCGACTTTTTCCTTTAAAGCAAGATCTTGATTGATGCCCTCATATTGAATTTTTGCTGGGGAAATAAATGATTTAAAACTCAAAAATCCAATGGTGATAACAATTAAAATAAAGAATAAAATATTTTTTTTGGACAACATTGCCAAAACTTAAAAACAAATATTTATACTTATTTAAATTTTTTTTCTAAAAGAAGTAAATAGGATTTAAAAAGTAATCCTCCTCCTCCACTATATCCAACTAATCTGCCACTTGATCCTATCACGCGATGACAGGGAATGATAATAGGAATCCGATTAGATCCAGTGGAGCGACCCACTGCTCTAGAAGCTTTTGGAAATTTTATTTTTTCAGCAATTTGTTTGTAGGTTAATGTTTTTCCATAGGGAATTTTTTCAATAGCTGAAAAGACTTTTTCTGAAAATAAATTAGTTTCTTGATAAGTTGGTATATCAAATTTCTGAAGTTTTCCATTGAAATAAGCTTGAATTTGATTTTTAACTTCTCGTTCAAATGGAGATGTTACATTTCGACTTATTTTTAAGGATAATTGTGGATTAATGAATCCCTTTTTTGTTTCAGAAAAATCTAAAGAAAACAAAGTAGAATTATCATGTTGAATTCTGAAAAAATAATGAAAATTTTGAATCTGGAAAACTTTACTTTTCAAAATAATTGCTGTCTTTTAAAACTTGCACGATTTGTACTCTAAAATTTTGATACCATTTAGGTCCATTTTTTTTGGCTTCAATATGCAAAAGATTTTTTTTCCACTCTTCAATAGAATCTAAATTTTTCCAATAAGAAATGAATGTATTTTGCTTACCATTTCCAAATTTTTCATAACCTAAATATCCGTCAATTTTGGTGACCTCATCAATTGTCAATAAATCCATTTCGGAATAGCCTTCTAAATTGTCACTTAATATATATGAAAAGATTACTGCATATGCATTGGTTACATCATCAGGAATTGTATGCATTACTTTAATTTGACTGCGGTTCCATAAATGAAAATCTCAGAAGCTCCAGCTTGTAACATAGAAGTAGTAAATCGAATGCCAACAATTGCATCAGCATTTAATTTTTCAGCTTTTCGAATCATTCTATCCATCGCTTGTTCTCTGGATTCAGCCATGAGCTTGGAATATTCAGTGATTTCACCACCAACCATATTTCTAAAAGCAGCTAAAATATCCTTTCCTAAATGACGTGCACGAATAGACTGACCAGAAACAACTCCAAGAACTTCTTGGACGGGTCTATCTTGAATAGTTTCTTGAGTTGAAATTATCATTCATTTATCTCCTTTGAATAGTAATCATCTTCTTTATTGGATAGTCGATCTTTGATAGTTTTTATTAAAAAAACTAGAATTCCACCAAAAACTAAAAGCAACATTAAGCCATCAGGATAAAACGTTTCTAATGATTGGATGGAGTAAAATATGACCAATAGATAAAAGGCAATAAAAATTATGTAACCGAGTTTTTCCATTTAAATAAATTAAATATAATTTTTTGTTATTATTCATTATTATATTGGAAAAATGAAAAATAACCAAAATATAATTATAGTTTTACTTGTTATTGGATTAGCTTACTTAGGATATTCTTTAAATGATACAAGAAACGAACTAAAAAAGTATAAAGATCGATATAAGTCTGTCTCAATTAAATATATTCAACAAATCATTGATCCCCCTTTGCTGGAAAAACCTAACAGTGAAGATATGCCAATTACCAAAGTTGATTTTACATCTAATATATTGGAATTTGAAAATTTGGATGGTCAATCATACACTTTAAAAGATTTTAAAGGTAAAGTTTTATTCATCAACTATTGGGCTACTTGGTGCAATCCTTGCCTAGCTGAAATGCCTCAAATGGCTGAGCTATATAAGAAATATGAAACCAACAATGAAATTGCTTTCTTGTACCTTTCAAAAGAAGAAAAACAAGTTATTAAAGACTACCTACCAAAAGATGAAAATCTTCAAGAATTACCTCTTTATAAAATTATCACAGATGACGAATTATTTGCCACTAGAGGAATTCCAACAACTTTTATTATCGATAAAGATGGAGAAATTATTGTCAAGGATGTTGGTTCTGCTTTATGGAATGATTCATCTGTCGAAGATTTTCTAAACTCAATTTTGTAAAATTGAAAAATCATATTGAAATAAATAATCATGGTCATTTCCCTTACTTTGGAAATGGAATCAATTATCATGAAGAATTATTTGGGTTAAAATTTGATGCACAACTCATACAGAAAACTTCTGATTTTATCTGGAATGATGATTCTACTTTACCAAAATTTTTATGTGAACCACTTCCAGGAAAATTTTCTGCAATTTCAGACCTAGCTCAAAATATGACAGTTCATCTTAATGGTAACAAAGGACTAATTGGAAAATTTGAGTTACTCAAGGAAGTAGAACGTTTAGATCCTTCCTTAATGGATGGATTTATAGAAATCGTTAAAAATCATTTAAAAAATCCAAGTGAACAATCTTCAAACTTAATTGCTGATTTTCGATGTTGGTCATCTTGGTTAGCAAATGGTACCAAAATTGAACCAATTTTTAATGGAGAAAAAAAGGCGAACTCCTTTATTCCATGGCCTTTGGCAGGAATTTTACTTTTAAGCTCCAAAATTTTAGGACAACAACCAGAATTTGAATATGCTGCAGATTATGTATTACGTTCTGGAATTTTACCAAAAGAAGATGTTAATACACTATCCAATTCCAAGCAAAGAGTAGACTATATAAGGTCAATTAAACCTATTGTCGCCTTTCACGATTTTGATGGAAATGAGCAGGGTTTTAGGATGACTCATTTAGCTATGGAAGAAACCTCAAGAAAGCTTTTAAGTAATGCAAGTGCAGCGATTTTAAAAGATGAGTTTTCAACGAATTCGTTGAATCAAATGGAAGAAGCTTTATATCAATCGAATCAACTTTTTAATTGCATGTGGGATGTCAGTAATCCAGAGCTTTACAATAAAGAAGTTCGAATCTTCATCCAAGGACTTAATGGAAATCAAGGTTCAATTTATGATAAAAATGGACTTTTCTTCGAAAATTGTGGGAACGATTCAAATCCAACATACAATTCAAAAGGATTGTTTATTTCTAATCTTCATGGACAAACTGGAGCCAATAGCTCTTACTATCCTATTGCCGATGAAATAACTGGAATTGGCAATCATACTAGAGCCTATGTTTATGATGAAAAAGTTGATCCTATAATAATCGAGAAAATTCTTTTCTCAGGATATGTCGCGAATACTGATTTACCTGAAAATTCTAAGCTTGATTCATTATCTAGATTATTAAAATCTTTTCGAGTAGGATATAGACCTCCCTCTCATCATAAACTAATTGTTAATACGCGAAATCAAATTCAAAACTCTACAATTGAGCAACAAATACAATCCGATAATGATAAGAAAAAAGCTTTAGCAAATTGTATCAGATGGATTATTCAACATAGAATTGATCATTATAGCATGGTTGTTAGCTATATTCTTAAATCTCCAGATCCTTATTCAACTCAAACTAAAAATAGAGGTACTGGTGGATCACCAACTCCTTCTTTTTTACCAAGTATTTTTTTGCAAACAATTGAAAGACTAACCGCTCTTATTGAAAACAATGATGAGCAATGGGTAAAAGACATTCTTTCAATTACAGATAATCATCAAGAATCAATGAAAAGCTTCATTGAAATAGCCAAAAAATCTTCAAGGAAAGAAAGACTAAGCTAATTTCTTAAATCTATTTCAAATATTGGAAGAAAAAATCAGCCATCTTTTTATAAAGATGTCTACTATTTTTAGATCTTTGCGCTTCGAATTCAGTAGCTAAAAAGTTATTATTACCCATGCCATGATCAGCATTTGAGTAAATAAACATTTCCATATGCTTTCCATGCTCTGCATAAGCCTTAGCAAGCTTAATTGAATGTTGATGATGGACGTTATCATCAGCATTTCCATGGATTTGAAGCAGATATCCTTTGGCTTTATCAACATGAGTTAAGACTGAAGCATTTTTATAACCCTCAGGATTTTCATCTACCAATCCCATATACCTCTCAGTCCAAATAGTGTCATAAAGCAATGGATCTACATTCGGAGCTACTGAAACTCCAGCTTTAAAATAATCGCTAGCTAAAGTCATGCACATATTGGTTAAATAACCACCACCACTCCAGCCCCAAACACCAATATTGTCTCCGTCGACGTATGTTAAACTTTTAAGGTATTTTGCAGCTGCAATATGATCTTCAACTAAATATTTACCATAATCTCCATATGCGTAATCTTTAAAAGCTTTACCTCTACCGCCAGTTCCTCTATTATCAAAAGAAAAAATAATAAATCCATTTTCAGCAAAATATTGATGAAAAGTATGTCTACCAGCTCCCCAGCTATTCTGGACTATTTGCGATCCTGGGCCACCATAGTTATGTAAAATGACAGGGTATTGCTTAGAAGGATCAAAATTATGAGGTAGAGTAATTAACCCGTTTAATCTAATTCCATCATCAGTAAAAATATCTATAACATTTGGATAGGTAAAACCGTACTCGTCATAGATAGATCTTGAGTTTTCTACAAGTGTTCTTTTTATAGTACCACTATTGGACTTCACTTTAATTTGGGTAGGAAGTTCTAAATTAGAATAATAATCGATAAAATAATTCAAAGTTGGGGAAAAAGAACCATAATGGGAACCATCTTCTTTAGATAGTCTCTTTAACCTTGTACCATTGAAACGTATGGAGTAAATATGATTTTCAATTTCAGATTCTTTTTTGGCATTGAAATAAATAATCTCATTTTCCTCATCGATTCCATAGATGCCATTAACCTCCCAATCTCCTATCGTTATTTGATTGATAAATCTTCCATCAGGGCGACTTCTGTAGATATGCTTATATCCATCTCTTTCAGAAGTCCAAATAATATCCCCATTTGAAAGAATATCAATGTTAAAAACGCCAGACATTCCAAAGAAATCAAAAGCATCAATCCAAGTATCATTTTTATCATTTAGAATCAGTCTGAAACTATCATTTAAAATCTCATAGGAATAAAGCTTCCAATCATTTTGTTTTCTATTTAAGGTTGTATAGAAAAGATTATCAGTCTCTTTTTGCCAAAATATTCTAGGATAATAATACCCATCTTCCGGAGTAGCTATGGAAGAAATTTCTCTAGAATCAATATCTATTAATTTTAAAGAAATGATCGGATTATCTTCTCCAGACTTTGGGTAGTAAATATACTTGACGGTAGGATACTTTGTTTCAAAATCAACCAAAGGATATTTTTTAACTAAAGATTGGTCTTCTTGAGCAAATGCAATGAAGCTGCTTGTTGGGCTCCATTTGTAAGAATCATAACTACCAAATTCTTCTTCATAAACCCAACCATGATGTCCATTGAGAATTGTATCGCTCCCATCAAAAGTTAATTGAGACTCCTCATCGTTTTTTAAGGAATAAACATATAGGTTGTTATCGTTTCTTACATAAGAAATATACTCAGAATTAGGAGAAAACTTAACATTTCTCAAACTGTCAGGATTTGCAGAAACTGAGATTAAATTTTGGGAAGTAATATCATAAATATGATAGGTTCCGTAGGATGAATGTCTCCATAATTTTCTATTATTTGTTTTGAGAAGTAACTTAGTTTGATCAGCATTGAAGGAATAAGAAAAATTTTCAATAAGATTTTTTGAGATACTGAAGGCATCAGAAGTATCTCCAGTGGCAACATTATATTTTAAAATGTTAGTTCCCAATGAATCCTTCTCAGAAAAATAATAAGCATCCTCGTCATTTACCCACTGATAACTACCAATAGATTTACTTCTAAAAGTTCCGTCGAGCACTGACTCTAATGTAACCTCATTTTGCGCATTGATTGAAGAGATGAGACCAAGAATTCCGTAAATAAATATAATTTTTTTCATAATACAAATAGTATATAGATTAAATATTTAAAAATCATCAATTAGTTTAGCTTTGCATTCCTTTTGTTCATGTTATAAATTCTTCCCCAATGGGTATTATTACAAATATGAGAAGCCAAATGAAAATAGTCATGTGGACTATTTTAATTCTTTTTATTGCTAGCATGGCTATTGGTGGCCTTGTTGGAGGAGCAAGTATCAGTGAAATTTTTGGACAACGATCTCCAAACCAAATAGGTTCATTAAATGATAAGCCA
>JALRJJ010000133.1 GCA_023255095.1 bacterium | reverse complement strand
GATAGAGAGTATGTTAGGGCTATCGTTTGGGAAAGATTAATTCAAGACTTGATTATTCAAGACGAAATTGAAAAAAGAAGTATTTTAATTTCCGATAATGAAGTTTTATTTCAATTGAAAAATAACCCTCCACCTTTCCTTCAATCAAATCCAGGATTTCAATCAAATGGTAAATTTGATATTGAAAAATATATGGGAGCGATTATTACTCCTGAAAATATTGATTGGAGACCAGTTGAACAATTTATGCAGTCTGTTTATCTACCAAACTATAAACTTCAACAATATATAATTAATGGAGCGTCAATATCGAGCCAAGAAATTAGAGAAAATTATAAAAAAAGATTTGTTAATTATAGTTTAGAAATTCTCCACATTACTGATAAATCCTTAACTGAAGATTTAGAAATTTCGAATGAGTCAATTCTTGAAAAATATAATCAAGAAATAGAGAATTTTAAAAAACCTGAAATAAGGAATTTGAAATATGTTTCTTGGCCGATTGTTTCCAGTGAATTAGATTCATCTCGAGTTCTTTCTGATGCAGAAAAACTCTTATCTAGAGCAAGAAATGGTGAGGATTTTTCCATTTTAGCAAACAATTATACTGAAGATCCTAGTAATTTTTCAGACCCGAATAATCTCAAAGGTGGAAATTTAGGTTGGTTTGGAAGAGGTGTCATGATTTCTCAATTTGAAGAAGCAGTCTTTAATGGAAAAAAGGGAGATATAATTGGGCCGATACTAACTCAATTTGGATACCACATTATAAAAATTAATGATAAGAAAATTACAGAAGATGGAGATGAGCAAGCGGATGCATCCCATATACTCTTAAGAATAATGCCTTCAAGAGATACTGAAGATTTATTAAAAAGTAAGGCTGAAGTATTTTCTTTTGATTCAAGAGAATTTGGATTCTTTGAAATGGCAGATTCATTAAAACAATCTATTTCGGACGCTAGTCCCGTTCAAAAAGAGTCTATTTTTATTGACAAAATAGGAGTTGCTAGACAAGCAGTGAGTTTTGCCTTCAATAATCCCGTTGGATCAGTTTCTAATGTTATTCAAAATGATAACTTTTATATGGTTTTCTATTTAGACTCAGTTAACAAACCTTCAACAATCCCTTTTGATCAGCTCCAGGATGAATTAAAAAATGAACTGTTAGTTGAGAAGAAAAGAAAGTTGTTAGATGATCTTGCAAAATCAATTTCCTCAAATGAAATGAACTTTGCTCAACTAAAAAATCAAAATGATACTTTTGAATATATTGAGGAAGATTCAGGAACTTTGATAGGAAGTTTCGAATCTATTGGGAAAAGTAATTATTTAGTTGGAGCACTTTCAAACGCTAAGCAAGGTGATTTAGTAGGTCCAATTAGAACCATAAGAGGAAACGCTTTTGTCAAAGTGAAAGCTATCGGAGAAATTAATGAAGCGGATTTTGAAGAAAAGAAAGATTCAATAAAATTTAGCCTTCTTATTGATCGTCAGAATTATTTATGGGGTCATTGGTTACAAGCGTTAAGAGATGAATCAGATCTTGAAGATTACAGATTTGATTTTTACTAGGATTCATTAAAAATCCCCAACGCACTATATCTTTCTACCCTAGAGCTTAAAAAATCAAAATTCATATCACGTTTTTCGTTCCATAAGCGAAATTCTTCAAGGATAGATTTCTTAAGAATTTTTGAGGTTTCTTCAAAATTTCGATGGGCGCATCCGACTGGTTCAAAAATAATTTTGTCACATATATTTAATTCAACAAGATCTTTAGGAGTAAGTTTCAGTGCCTCAGCAGCATCAGGAGCTTTTTGAGAATCTTTCCAAAGTATAGAAGCACATCCCTCTGGGCTAATCACAGAAAACCAAGTATGTTCAAGCATCAACATTTTATCGCATAGACCTATTCCTAGTGCTCCTCCACTAGCTCCTTCTCCAATGACTACAGATAATATTGGAGTTTTGAGAGATGCCATCTCAAATAAATTCTTTGCAATTGCATACCCTTGACCTCTTTCTTCAGCAGCTATTCCAGGATCTGCACCTGGAGTGTCTATTAGGGTAAGAATTGGAAGTTTAAATTTCTCTGCAATTTTCATTACTCTTAGAGCTTTCCTATACCCCTCAGGTTTCATCATCCCAAAATTTCTAAAAATATTTTCTTTTGTATTCCTTCCTTTCTGCTGACCGATAATAGCAAGTTTTAAGCCATCAATACTTCCTATTCCCGCTACAACAGCATGATCATCAGCAAAAGCTTTATCTCCATGCAATTCAATAAAATCAGTGGACCAATCATTAATATAGTCTAGAGTATATGGTCTATTTGGATGTCTAGCTAACTGAACTGTTTCCCATGAAGAAAGATTAGAAAAAACAGATTTCTCTATTTCATTTTTTTTAATAATTAGATGGTTATTACCCTCTTGGTCTGATTGAAATGAATTGAAAGAATCAATTTCAAAGTCAATTTCTCTTAGAGGCTTCTCAAATGGCAAGTAATATTTTTTCATTTTTTCGTTCCAAAAATTCTCCAAATCCCAAATAACCATACTTTAAAAATAGTTTCTAGAACTATCTGTCTACTCATTTTTGATTCTCCAACAGTTCTATCAGTAAAAACGATGGGATGTTCTATCAATTTACAATTTTTTTGATAAGCCCTAAAAGCAGTTTCGATTTGAAAGCAATAACCTTGTGATAAACACTCTTGAATATTTATCTTTTTCAAAGTCTCAACCTTCCATGCCCTATATCCTGCTGTTAAATCTGAAATTGGAACTCCAGTAATCACTCGCGCGTAAAAATTGGCAAAATAGCTTAAATAAAGCCTTCTAATGGGCCAATTTATCACACGAAGACCTCCATTATATCTGCTTCCAATCACTAAATCATTTTTTTCTAAAAGATTCAACATTAAAGGAATCTCTTTTGGATCATGTGAGAAATCAGAATCCATTTGAACGATTTGTTGATAGTTGTTTAATATAGCCCACTCAAATCCAAAAATATAGGCAGTCCCAAGTCCCATTTTTTTACTCCTTTTTTCAAGGAATAAATTATCCTTATCAAACTGCTTAACTAATTCAGCAGTCTTATCAGGAGAATTATCATCAATAACTAATATGTCAATTGATTTATCAACATCGTTGATTTCCGACAATACTGATATAATATTCTTAGATTCATTATAAGTTGGTAA
>JALRJJ010000106.1 GCA_023255095.1 bacterium | reverse complement strand
ATATGGAAAATATTCTGGTACAGAAATTTCATATGAAGGTAAGGATTTATTAATTATGCGCGAAAGCGATATACTAGCAATTTTATAAAAATATTAGGAGCAAATAATGTCTAAAGAAATAGCATATAATACTGAAGCAAGAAATTCATTAAAAAAGGGAGTAGACCAATTAGCTAATGCCGTTAAAGTAACTCTTGGACCCAAGGGAAGAAATGTGGTCATTGAAAGAAAATTTGGATCACCACTAGTGACAAAAGATGGAGTATCAGTTGCTAAAGAAATTGAACTAGAAAATGCTTTAGAAAATGTTGGAGCACAAATGGTTAAGGAAGTTGCATCAAAAACTTCTGACGTTGCTGGTGATGGTACCACTACTGCTACTGTTCTTGCTCAATCAATAATTGCAGAAGGTTTAAAGAATGTCACAGCAGGAGCTAACCCAATGGCTATCAAAAAAGGTATTGATCTTGCAAAAGATAGCATTGTCAAGTCAATTGCTAAGTTATCTAAAGAGATTCCAGACTCCAATCAAATTGCCCAAGTAGCTACTATTTCTGCTAATGATGATAAAGAAATTGGATCTAAAATAGCTGAAGCAATGGATAAAGTAGGTAAAGATGGAGTAATTACTGTTGAAGAATCAAAAACTGCAGAAACATATTTAGAATTTGTCGAAGGAATGCAATTTGATAGAGGGTATTTATCTCCATACTTTGTAACTAATTCAGATTCAATGGAAGCAGAATTAGATGATCCATTTATTTTAGTTCATGATAAAAAAATAAGTAATATGAAAGATTTATTACCCATTTTAGAAAAGGTAGTACAATCAGGTAGACCAATCTTAATAATTGCTGAAGATATTGAAGGTGAAGCGTTGGCTACTCTAGTTGTAAATAAGCTTAGAGGAACATTTAAAGTGTTAGCTGTCAAAGCTCCAGGCTTTGGAGATAGAAGAAAAGCAATGTTAGAAGACATAGCAATCTTAACTGGTGCGACTGTTATATCTGAAGAACAAGGTTACAAACTAGAGAACGCTACTTTAGAATATCTTGGCTCATGTAAAAAAGTAGTGAGTGATAAAGATAACACAACTATTGTTGATGGTATTGGAAAAAAAGAATCAATCACTGCGAGAGTTAATGAAATCAAGGTTCAGATTGAAAAAACTTCATCTGACTATGATAAAGAAAAACTTCAAGAGAGATTAGCAAAGTTATCTGGTGGAGTAGCTGTTTTAAATGTTGGTGCAGCAACAGAAGTTGAAATGAAAGAAAAGAAAGCTAGAGTTGATGATGCGCTTCATGCTACTAGAGCTGCTGTTGAAGAAGGAATTGTTCCTGGTGGAGGAGTAGCATTACTCAGAGCAAGTGTTGATCTCAAAAATCTAAAATCTGAGAATAGTGAGGAACAAGTTGGTATTGATATCATGAAGAAAGCTTTAGAAGGACCAATTCGTCAAATTTGTTCAAATGCAGGCGTTGAACCTTCGATTATAGTCCAAAAAGTACTTGAAGGTAAAAATGATTTCGGATATGATGCTAGAAATAACGAATATGTTAATATGTTCAAGGCTGGTATTATTGATCCTGCTAAGGTAGCTCGCGTGGCTGTTGAAAACGCTGCTTCTATTTCAGGTTTGTTGCTTACTACCGAAGCTGCAATAACTGAAAAACCAGAAGAAAATAATTCCCCAATGCCAGGAGCTCCAGATATGGGCATGGGCGGCATGGGCGGCATGATGTAAATTAGCTCCTTTTGCGAGATGTTTATTAAATAAAAAACCCTCTATTTGAGGGTTTTTTATTTTGATTATTATATATAAAATTAGTTAATGGCGAATTTAGAAAAAGTCTATCTTTCAGTTGGTTCTAATCTTGGAGATAAAGAATCTAATATTGCTTCTTCAATTGTTATATTAAGTTCGGATAAAGAAATTTTGAACATTCGAACTTCTTCTTTTTATGAAACTGAACCGCTTTATAACAAAAACCAGTCTAATTTTCTGAATATAATGATTGAATGCGAAACTACCTTAACTCCTTTTAAGCTTTTGGATAAAATCTCAGAGATTGAAAAGATTTTGGGAAGAAAAAGAAAAGATGTCAAAAATTTACCCAGAACCATTGATATTGACATTGTTATTTTTGGAGATTTTTTTATTGAAACTTCTCAATTATCAATACCTCATCCTCAAGCTCTTTTTAGAAAGTTTGTTTTAGTACCTTTAAAAGAATTAGCTCCAGAGTTAATCTTTCCAAAAACAAAATATACTGTGACAGAATTATTGTTAAATTGTCCAGATAATAGTAGTGTTGTTAAATATAATATAGGTAAAATAGCTTAGATGAATGAATTTCAATCATATATTGCAATTGAAGGGCCGATTGGTGTAGGAAAGACAAGTTTAGCTACTAAACTTGCAGTTAGCTTAAATGCCAGAAAAGTATTTGAAGATTTTAATGAAAATCCTTTTCTTGCTGATTTTTATGATGATATTGAAAATAATGCTCTTCAAACTCAAATGTGGTTTCTTCTTCAACGGTATAGACAACAACAAAAAGATATAAAGCAATTAAATGCGTTTCAGAAAGGAGTTGTAAGTGACTATATGTTTGAGAAAGATAGACTATTTGCTGAGTTTATTTTGAATTCTCAAGATGAATTTGATTTATACTCTAAAGTTGCTGATATACTTGAAAAAGATATTTTAAAACCAGATTTAGTAGTTTACTTGCAAGCTGAAACTTCTAGACTAATGCAAAATATTAGAAAAAGAGGCAGAAAAATTGAGAAAGGGATTACTTCAGATTATATAAATCAAGTTAATGAGAAGTATCAAGAGTTCTTTTTAAACTTCGACGAAGAAAGATCTCTCCTAATTATTAATACAACAAACATTGATTTTGTTAATAACGAAGATGATTATGAAAATATTTTACAATTAATTCAAGAACCTGTTAATGGAGTCAAATATTTTAACCCTGGAAACTAAATGCTAAAACTTTTAATTATTTTTCTAATTCTATTTTTTGTTTACAGAAAAATTTCTAAAACTAACATAGTAGATTCACCAATAAAATCTAATAAGATAAACTATAAAGAAATTGAAGATGTTGACTTTGAAGAAATTAATAAAGATTAGTTTATTTCTATTCCTGTTTAACTTTGCTTTTGGTCAAATTGGTAAAAAGAGCAGTGATCTCAATTTTATCTTTGCAAATAACGGGTATGGATTTGGTTTTGAAAATACTAAACAAAAAAATGAAGTTTTACAAATAGGGTTAGATTTACGAGTTTATGATATTAGAAGAGATGAATATACAATTTATAATGAGTTTTACAATCAATTTGGTGTGATAGGAGAAAAAAGCATCTTAATGATTCCAGTGTATGGTCGAATAAATTATCTATTATTTCAAGACAAAATCGCTAATAACTTCAAGCCGTATTTTTTTATCTCAGCTGGAGCTTTAATCGCTGTAGACGGCAATGAAAACGAAAGAAGTTTCCGTAAAAAATGGTTTGAGGCTGAGACTCAGGTAGTACCAAGTCTTTCAACGGGATTTGGAGTCGATTTTAATTCAATTGGTCAAGGCAATTCAATCTCCTTAGGAATTGGATATGATTATTTTAAAACTAAAGAACCAATTCATAATAAAGACGACTACGGTGGAATTTTTTTATATTTAAAATATAGAATAAAAAGTGAGTAATTGTTTCTTTTTATCAAAAAAACTTATTGAAAAAAAAACATTTCAATTAGATGCTCAAGAGTCTAAACACATTATAAGCGTCTTAAGGCTTCATGTTGGTGAAAAGATATTTTTATCTGATGGTCAGGGAACAGTTTATCAAGCTCAAATTGAGAAAATTGATAATAAAATAGTTCAAGGTAAAATTATTAAAAGTTTTGATAACTTGAACGAGACTTCATACTATCTTCATTTAGGTCTACCATTAATCAATAAAAATAGATTTAAATTTGCTTTAGAAAAAGCTGTTGAACTTGGAGTTAAAGAGATTACTCCAATAAAATTTAGTCGTTCTCAACCATTCAACTTATCTGAAAGTAAAATGAATTCTATTATTCTATCAGCTAGCAAACAGAGCGTTAGAAGTATTTTCCCAAAACTAAACAAAATAAGAAACTTACAAGAATGGCATTCAATTGAATCAGTAAATTTGGTTGCGAAGATAGATTCAGATTTTTCCCTTTTTTCCAAAATGAATACTATTTTAAATGAGTATAAAAAGTTTAAAAAAATATCTATATTGATTGGTCCCGAAGGAGACTTTTCTCCAGATGAAATTACTTTTCTTAATGAAAATAACTTTCAAGACATTTGCTTGGGAAAAACTATTTTAAGGACTGAAACAGCAATTATTTCAATGATTGCAATACTGAATGAAATTTTTGAAAATGAAAAACACTAAATCTATTTTTGAAATGATAGTAGATCGAGAAATTGATGCAAAAATTGTTTATGAAGATGATTTAGTAATTTCAATCGAAGATATTAACCCTGTCGCACCTTATCACTTCTTAATTATCCCTAAGGAGAAAATATCTACATTAAATGATTTAAACAATTCGCACAAGGAGCTTTTAAACAGAATTTTTGAGGTTGCAAGAAATATTGCAAAGGAATTTAACTTTGATCAAAAAGGATATAGAACAATATTTAATTGCAATGAATATGGCGGCCAAACTGTTTATCATATTCACCTTCATCTAATTAGTGGCAGAAAACTTGGATGGCCTCCTGGGTAAAATATGTACATATCTAAAATAGAATTATATGGTTTTAAATCCTTTGCAAAGAAGGAAATTATAGATCTTCAAAAAGGTATCACTGTCGTAGTGGGTCCCAATGGATGCGGAAAAACGAATATTGTTGATGCGATTCGATGGGTTTTGGGAGAACAAAAAACAACTAAGCTTAGAAGTTCTAAAATGGAAGATGTTATTTTTAATGGGGCATCGAGTATTAAACCTCTTGGTTTTTGCGAAGTTTTTTTAACAATACAAAATGATCATGGCCTTCTACCTGTTGAATTTGAAGAAGTTGAAATCGGAAGAAAACTATTTAGATCTGGAGAGAGTGAATATTATCTAAATAGAAATCAGTGTCGCCTCAAAGATATTTTTAATTTATTTGTGGATACTGGAATGAGTTCTGATGCCTATTCTGTAATTGAGTTAAATATGATTGAAAAAATACTTTCTGATTATGATGATAGCCGAAGATCAATGTTTGAAGAAGCTGCTGGCATTAATAAGTATAAATCTCAAAGAAAATCTGCAATCAATAAGTTTGAATTAAATCAGAGAGATATTGAGCGTATAGATGATATTATACTTGAAATTCAAGAACAGGTAAATTATTTAGGATTGCAGTTTAAAAGATTGAAAAGATTTCAATCTTTAAATGAGAATCTCAAAGAAATGGAAATTAAGCTCGCATCTAAAAAAGTTTACGATTTAGAAGAAATTGTAAATCACAATAAATCAATAATTGAAAATCTAAATAAAAAACTTGAAAATTTTTCTACTAAAAAGGAAGCTAAGAATAGTGAAATAGATAATATATCAAACAAATATTTTTCAGAAAAATCTAAGCTTACAGAACTAAAACAGTTTGTTGATGATTTAACAGAAAAACTATTATCTGAGATTCAAGAAAAAAATAAAGAATCTTCAAGAGGTGTTGAGATTTTAGAAAATGAACTTCAAAGAAGAATGGATCAATTAACAAGCTTCGATAAAGATTATATAAAAATCGTGTCAAGTTGCGATGAATGCGATTCAGGGTTAAATCTTCAAGTTTCGTGTTCAAAATGTGGCAAAATACATGATAGTTCAAGTTTTAAACTTATTGAATCAGACAAAAAATATGAAGAATTGAAAAAGAGTATAAAAGATTACAGAGATAAAATTAAAAACTATAAAAATGAAAAAGAATTAGACTTTTCTGCAATGGATAAATCGATTGATAAAATTAAAGAAGAAATTACTTTGAATAAATCTAGGCTTGAAAAGCAGGAGGAAAAAACAAACAAAGCTTATGTTGAATTAGAAACTTTAAGACAAAAAATATCTAATGAAGGAATGGATAGAGAAGAAATAATTTTTGAAATAAAGAATTACGAAATAAAAATTACTGAATCAACCTTAAGAATTTCTCAAATAAAAGAAAATATAATTGAGAAATATGGTGAAAATATAAGATTTACTAAAGATAAAAATATCAACTTATCAGAATTATCATTTGAAGTTGAAAAAATTAGAAGAAGTGTTGATTCTATTGGACCAATAAATT
>JALRJJ010000124.1 GCA_023255095.1 bacterium | reverse complement strand
ACCATTATAGCCACAGCATTAATTGATACTGGAAGCAAAATGGACGGCGTGATTTTTGAAGAGTTTAAAGGAACCGGAAATATGGAGCTTGTCTTAGATAGAGAATTAAGTGACCGTCGAATTTTTCCAGCCTTCAATATTGTTAAGTCGGGAACCAGAAAAGAAGAACTGCTTTTGAATGATCAACATTTATCGCGAATGTGGATTTTGAGAAAAATGCTAGGTGAGATGTCAACAGAGCAGGCAATGCAGTTTATGATAGACAGAATGCGTAGAACTAAATCAAATCAAGAGTTTCTAGATTTGATGAGCCAATAAAAATGAAACTATCAAGCCTTGTTTCTCAAATAAATCCTTCATATACACTAGAAATGACTGCGAAGGCAGCCAAACTTAGAAGTGAGGGCATAGAGGTAATAGATTTTGGTGTTGGAGAGCCTGATTTTAATACTCCTTCTCATATAATTGAAGCAGCCTATAAGGCCATGGTAAATGGCCACACAAAGTATACGGCTGGATCCGGCTCAATAGAATTAAAGAAGTCTATTCAGACATTTTTGGTAAAAAGCAAAAACGTCAAAAGTATAGAGCTGGATAATATCATAGTTTCAAGCGGAGCTAAACAAAGCCTTTCAATTGCTTGCCAAGCACTTTTTGATAAAGAAGATGAAGTAATTATTTTTTCACCCTTTTGGGTATCTTTTCCCGAGTTTGTTAAAATTGCAGGAGCAAAACCAGTCATTATTTCTACAGATATTGATAATAATTTTGAGCCTTTGTTACAGGATGTTGAAAAAGCTATATCTATCAAAACAAAAGGCATGATTATTAACTCTCCAGGAAATCCAACAGGAGCAGTTTGGAGCAAGGAGACCTTTGAGGCCTTATTAGAAATTGCTAAAAAGAACAACATAACAGTTATTTCTGATGAAACTTATGACCAGCTAGTTTTTGATGGAGAATTCTTCCCAGCAGAGGTGATAAACAAAAATATTGGTGCAAATATTTTAACCGTAAAAAGCTTTTCTAAAACCTATGCAATGACTGGTTGGAGAGTTGGTTTTGCATATGGAGAAATGTCAATAATAAAGGCAATGGCAAAAATACAAGGACAAACTACGTCCTGCCCTAATTCCATCAGCCAAAAAGCCGCCATAGCTGCCCTTGATAGCGATCAGAGCTTTGTCGAAAGCATGAAAAAAGAATTCTTAAAAAGAAGAAATGCAATGAATAGAGGGCTTTCTAGCATAGAACATATTAAAATTTGTGTTCCGGGAGGCGCTTTTTATTATTTTGTTGATTTGTCTCATTATTATAACAAAACAGATAAAAACGGTAAAATAATTAAAGATTCTTTTGACCTTTCTAATTATATTCTCGACGAAGCAAGAGTGGTAACAGTAGCTGGCGATGCTTTTGGAGCCAAAAACTATATTAGACTCTCTTTTGCAACAAATGAAGATATTATTAATAAAGGTATTAACAGAATTAAAAAAAGTTTAAGCGAATTAAAATAATGAAAAAAGACACTCACTCAGAAAATTATAGATTGGTTGTATTCGAAGACACCTCATGCGGTTTTTCATTCTTAACCAAATCTACAGTACAAACAGACAAGACAATTTCATGGTCAGATGGAAACGAATACCCACTATATAAAATTGAAATATCTGACAAGTCACACCCCTACTATACAGGACAAAGAACTCTTGTAGATACAGCTGGAAGAATCGAAAAGTTTAATAAAAAATATAGCAAAAAGAACTCCTAAAAACCTCTATGGATATAGAGGCAAAAGCTCGCGAAATAGTTAACAGCTTTCAAGAGATTCAAAAAAAGCTTGAAAAACCTGAGATTGCTACCAACCCGGATCAATTTGTTTCTTTATCCAGAGAAAAAAGCTCTATTCAAGATCTGTATGAGTTGGCCAACCCCTTTCTACTATTCAAAAAAGAGTTGTATGACCTGGAAAGCATTTCGGAAGAAGATCCAGACATGATTGAGTTGATCGAAAGCGAAAAAGAAAAATTAGCTGCTAAAATAGAAAAAACAGAAGAACAATTAGTTAAGAAGTTACTTTTAGACGATCCAAATGATAATAAAAATGCCATTGTTGAAATACGTGCAGGAACAGGTGGAGATGAAGCAGGTCTATTTGCGGCAGACCTTTTTCGTATGTATTCAAGGTTTGCAGAAATCAAAGGCCTAAAGGTTAGCGTAGTAGATTCGAACGAAACAGGGGTGGGAGGAATAAAATCTATTACTTTTAATGTTGAGGGTATCAAGGCTTATGGGATGCTCAAATATGAAGGTGGCGTTCATCGAGTCCAAAGAATACCTAAAACAGAATCTGGGGGAAGGGTACACACTTCCGCAGCAACTGTTGCAATACTCCCAGAAGCAGAAACGGCGGATGTAGATTTAAATGAAGCAGATTTAAAAATAGATACATACAGGGCTAGTGGAGCTGGGGGTCAACATGTTAACAAAACTGAATCTGCGATTCGTATTACTCATATTCCAACAGGAATTGTAGTTACTTGTCAGGATGAAAGTTCACAGCATAAAAATAAAGCCTCTGCTATGAAAGTTTTGCGAGCCAGGCTTTATTCTTTAGAGGTTGAAAAAATCAACAGAGAGCGAGATGACATGAGAAAAAGCCTTGTGTCCACCGGAGATCGATCCGCCAAAATTAGAACATATAACTTTCCCCAAGGCAGAATTACAGATCATAGAATTAATTTTACAACTCACCAACTACAATCAATCTTGGACGGATCCTTAGATGAGATTATTGGAGAGCTTAGGCTGGCAGATGAAAGCTCAAGGCTCGCATAATCAACTTTTATTAACAAATGAATTTAGGGAATATTGTAAACAGGCCGCGTTTTCAGAAAATGTTTCTAGCGATTCTATTGCATACATTTTTTGTGAATATTTTCAAATAAATAGGCACGACCTCCTTTCTTCTAGAAAAACAATAACACAAAAACAATTTTTGGATATTAGAAAAATGATGCAGGACCATTTTTTGGGGAAGCCAGCTCAGTACATCACAAAAAAAACTTATTTTTATGAAGATGAATTTTATTCTCCAGAAGGAGTTTTTATTCCTCGACCCGAAACAGAGCTTTTAATTGATATTATTAAAAATGACTTTAATTATCAAGCCGGCCACAAAATAACAGAGGCTTGCGCTGGAACGGGGTGTATTTCACTTTCTTTGGCGCGCATTTTTACTAACTCAACCATTGTTGGTTATGACAACAGCCCAGAGGCAGTTCGTGCAGCGAAAAAAAACGCCAAAATTTTAAAAAAAAACAATGTTAGATTTTTTCTAAGAGATGTTTTTCAAAAAAAAATTAAAAAAGCTGATATTTTTGTTTGTAATCCACCATACATTCCGTTAAATCAAATTGACAATCTTGATAAAAATGTTAAGGACTTTGAGCCACATAGTGCTCTTACAGATTTTCAAAGCGGGATTTCTTTTTATCTTCATTTTGCCATAAACATGAAGAACATTCTTTATAAAAATGGATCAGCCTATTTTGAGCTTCCAGGAAATCATTTTAATCCCGAAATAATTGCAAGTTTTAAAAAAATTCCATATAGTAAAATTGAATTATTCAAGGATTATAATTCAAAAGAAAGGTTTTTAAAAATTCAAATTAATTAATCATGAAGCACAGCGAATTTGTTCACCTGCATAACCACTCAGATCTAAGCCTATTAGACGGTGCGCAAAACATAGAATCTATCTTGGAAACTATTTCCGATCTTAATATGGATTCAGTTGGGATTACTGAGCATGGAAATATGTTTGGTGCAATAAATTTTTATCAAAAAGCAAAAAAAAATAACATAAAACCCATAGTCGGCTGTGAAATTTATGTTGCCAAAGGAAGCATGCATCAGAAAGACAAAGAATCGGGTGCCGGAAGATATAATCACCTTGTTTTGTTGGCACAAAATTATACCGGTTATCAAAATTTGATGAAAATAGTTACCCACGGCTATTTGGAGGGTTTTTATTACAAGCCTAGAGTAGACAAAGAAATTTTAAAAAAATACAATGAGGGCATCATATGTCTTTCGGGCTGTCTTAAGGGAGAACTTCAAGAAACGCTCATCTATGCAGGTTACAATCAGGCTAAAAAAGTAGCAGAAGAATTCTTAAAAATTTTTCCAGGAAGATACTATATAGAATTACAAAACCACGGAATTCCAGAAGAAATGCGGAACATAGAGCTTTCCGCTAGACTTGCACAAGAAATGAACATACCTTTGGTTGCCACAAATGACGCCCACTATTCAAGGAAAGAGCATTTTTCTGCCCATGACGTTCATATATGTATAGGAACAGGGAAGCAGCTTTCTGAAAAAAACCGACTAAAATATTTTGGAAAAGAATTTTATTTTAAATCACAAGATGAAATGTTCACCCTTTTTGGGCAATATCCTGGAGCTATCGAAAATTCAAGAAAAATTGTTGAATCGATTAACCTTGAAATCCCCATAGGAGCGCATCAACTTCCAAGATATTCCATTCCTGATGATCACCAAGACAAATCGCTAGACCAGTTTTTAAGATTTCTTTGTGAAAAAGGACTGTCGAAGAAATATGGGGACAGCTTAGACGCAAAAGAAAGGCTTGAATATGAACTGTCGATCATTTCCAAAACAGGCTTTGCTAGTTATTTTCTTATAACTTCAGATTTTGTTCATTATGCTAAAACTAACGGAATACCTGTGGGGCCCGGTAGAGGATCAGCGCCCGGAAGCATTGTGTCGTATTGCCTTGATATAACCGCTGTGGACCCCATAAAATATAATTTGCTCTTTGAAAGATTTTTAAATCCAGACAGAATTAGTATGCCTGATATTGATATAGACTTTTGTGTAGAGAGAAGGTCTCAGGTTATCGATTACATCAAACAAAGGTATGGAGAAAATGCGGTTTCTCAGATTATTACTTTTGGGAAAATGAATGCAAGAGCAGCAATAAGAGACGTTGGGCGAGTAATGGGCTTTCCATATTCAGAGGTTGACAAAATTGCTAAAATGATTCCAGAGGGCCCTGGAGTTACGCTAGAATATTCACTGAAGAAAAGCTCTGATTTTCGCACCGCAGCACAATCAAACTACAAAGAATTAATAGAAAACGCCCAAGTGTTAGAAGGAATGGTAAGACATGCCTCTACTCATGCAGCCGGGGTGGTGGTTGCTCCAAAAGAACTTACAGAGCTAGTTCCTCTTTATAAGTCTTCTCAGGGAGATATAACCACTCAATATGACATGAAAGAACTGGAGGCGGTTGGTCTTTTAAAAATGGACTTTTTGGGCTTAAGAAACTTGACCGTGATTGATAAAACAATCAAAATAATTTTTGAGGTTCATGGTAAAAACGTGGACATTGAAACCATTGAATTGTCGGACCCAAAAGTTTTTAGTTTTTTTTCTAAAGGGCTCACTGTTGGGGTTTTTCAGTTTGAATCTTCCGGAATGAGAGAATACTTAAAAAAACTTAAACCCAAATCTATAGAGGATTTAGTTGCAATGAATGCGCTTTATAGGCCCGGCCCCATGCAAAACATAGATCGGTATATTAGTCGTGCACACGGAAAAGAAAAAATTGAATATGTTCACCCTGAGCTTAAAAATGTTTTAGAAGAAACATACGGAATTATTGTATATCAAGAACAGGTAATGCAAATAGCCAACATAATTGCTGGCTTTACTCTCTCTGAAGCTGACGAAATGAGAAGGGCAATTGGTAAAAAAATTCGAAGCCTTATGGATAAAATGTCAAAAATGTTCATTGAGGGGGCCATTAAAAAGGGCGTCCCAAAGGCGAAAGCGGTTCAAATTTTTGAATTAATTGACAAGTTCGCGCAATATGGTTTTAATAAGAGCCACTCTGTTGCATATTCTTTAATAGCTTATCAGACTGCGTGGCTTAAGACTCACTATACTGCTGAATTTATGTCCGCAAACCTGACAAGCGAAATGAACAATACTGACCGCGTTGTTGTGCTTATTAATGAATGTAGAAAACTTAATATTGAAATGAGCGCACCAGATATCAACGAGTCCGGTGTAAATTTTTATCCAAGCTCTTCTAATAAAATTTCATTTGGATTAAACGCAATTAAAAATGTAGGAATTAAGGCCCTTGAGGGTATTGTTGAAGAAAGAAAAATTAACGGAAAATTTTTAAATATTTTTGATTTTATATCTCGTGTTGATCAAAGGCTTGTCAACAAAAAAGTCCTTGAAAGCTTAATAGAATCAGGCTCTTTTGATTCCTTACACAAAAACAGAGCCCAGCTATTTGAGTCAGTGGACATAATTATTTCTTATGGACAACAGTCTGGAAAAAATTTGAATTCAGAACAATTTGGAATTTTTGACCAAGCAGAAGAAGGTATTGTAAAAACTCCAGACCTACCAAACATCAATGACTGGGAAGATTCAGAAAAATTTTCCAGAGAAAAACTTGTTTTGGGAATGTATCTTACCGGCAACCCGCTTCTTAAGTATGGAGACCTTATTGAGGAAATAAGTAATTTTGACTTTATTGATAAGCATGTTTCTATTAATAATAACGAAATAATTATAGGAGGAGCGGTTTCAAATTTAAAGCTCCATTATGATAAAAAAGGGCAGCAAATGGCTTTTTTTAATTTAGATTGTCTTGGAGGACAAATAGAGGCTGTAATTTTTCATGATTCCTTTTCAACTTTTAAAGAATTAATTAGCGAAAATAATATTGTTTTTCTAAAAGGAACACCTACGGATAAAAACGATTTTTCTGATCTTAAAATGATTGTTAATGAAGTCGTGCCCATTCAACATGCGAAGAAAGTACTTAAATTAAAAGATATTCATATTAAATTAGATAAAAACGCGGATAAAGAAACCATGCAAGAAGTAGCAAGCTTAGCCAAAGAAAACAAAGGAAGCCATCGCTTTATTGTTCACATTGAACACGAAAACAAGCCAGACCAAACTATAGTTTCTGAAAAAATTAAAGTATCCTTAAATAATCAGTTTATTGTCTTGCTAAAAGAGATAATTGGCAAAGAAAATGTATGGATTGAGGATTAATTGATGAAAATTTCTCCGCCTATACGAATTTTAATGGCCAAGCCCGGACTGGATGGACACGACAGGGGAATTAAGGTCTTAGCTGCAGCGTACAGAGATGCAGGAATGGACGTCATTTATTTGGGGCTTCGACAAACTCCCCAGAGCATAGTAAGTGTCGCAATTCAAGAAGGAGTAGATGTAATTGCGCTCTCAATATTGTCTGGAGCACACATGACAATCTTTTCAAAAGTAATCGATTTAATGAATGAGAAGGGTCTAGAAAACGTCCTTGTTACTGGAGGTGGAATTATACCCAAAGAAGACATGGATGAACTTGAAAAAATTGGAACGGGCAAACTATTTGGTCCAGGGACGCCCGTTAAAGATTCTTTAGAATATATAGAATCTTGGGTGCAAAAAAACAGACGATGAGCAAATCCGCCTTTCACCACTATAAACAGGCAGAAAAAATGCTTCGAAACGGTGATTTTAAAACAGGAAAAGATTTATTAATTAAAACCCTAGAGATAGACTCAGATTTTTACTCTGCCCTTTACCGCTTGAGCGAAATAGATAAAAAATTATTTTCAAATATCTATTTAAATAAAATGGCGTCACTAGACTCTGGTTTTAGCTTCTCTTCCCCTAAAAAACCTTTAAAGAAAAATACACCAAAAAAGAAAATAGAGGTTCCTACTGTAACTTATGCAACATTATTGTTGGCACAGGGGAAAAAGGCAAAAGCAAAAAAAATGCTTCTTCAAATTATAAAAAACGAAAAAAACACAACAAAAATTAAAAAAGCTCAAGAAATACTTACAAAAATAGGAGATTAAATGTCAGAAAAATATTTCTTAAAAAGAATTGAAAAGCTTCGAAATAAACTAGCAGAAATTGGTGGTGAAGGCATGATAGTTAACTCGCTGCCACATATAAGATATTTGTGCGGTTTTACGGGGTCTAGCGCAACCATGGTTGTTTTGTCAAACAGTGTACATTTTATCACAGATGGCAGATATGTTTTTCAGTCTAAATCTGAAGTAAGGGGCGCCGAGATTATTATCGATAGCAAACCTCATGTAGAGGTTATCAAGGATAAAAAATTATTTTCTAGTGGTCAGAAAATTGCATTTGACTCAAGCGCCATTTCTCACTCTGCGTTTCTTGATATTAGCAAACAACTTTCTTTTGTCAGTCTTATAGAAACTACTTCAATTATAGAAAAAATAGCTGCTGTTAAAGATAGAGATGAAATAGAAGCAATTAAAACTGCCGTAGAAATAACAGACTTTGTTTTTGGGGAGGTTTTTCCCATGGTAAGAATAGGAACTCAAGAAAAAGAAATATCTACAAAACTTTCTTATCTTTATCGCTTGCATGGAGATGCTGACTCCGATGCTTTTGCTGCCATTGTTGGCGCTGGCCCCAACTCTGCAAAACCTCACCATAAGCCTACCGATCGAAAAATTGGCCAAGGAGAATTGATTGTGATTGATTCTGGGGCAAAGTTTGCCGGATATCATGCAGATATGACGCGAAGTTTTGCTACTAAAGGGTTTTCAGAACAACAGAAAGAAATCTATGATATTGTTTTGCGAGCACAGGTAGAAAGCATTAAGCAAATTAAGTCAGGCGTTCCTTGCGTAAAAATTGACTCAGTTGCAAGAGATATTATTTCACAAGAAGGCTACGGAAAGTATTTTGATCATGGACTTGGTCATTCTATTGGGCTGCAAATTCATGAAAACCCTAGATTTTCTAAAGTCAGCAAAGATATTTTGCAATCAGGAAACGTGATGACGGTTGAACCTGGAGTTTATGTTGATTCAGTTGGAGGGGTTAGAATAGAAGATGATGTTGTGGTCACAAACGAAGGCTGTGAAATTCTTAACAAAACACCAAAAGATTTTACTGTTATTTCTTAATGACTAATTCTTTCTTGAAAAGAAAGTTTGTTATTTTTGTAGCGCCGCTTTTTTTAAGCAGCTGTATTGGACATTTGCTTTCGCTTTCAATTAACAACAGTCTTATTTCTTCTTTTAGCATTACATCAACGGGGTCATTGGAAAATCTAAACAACTCCAGTTTTCTCCATCCGGGACTTTATAACGAAGATTTGTGGGGTTTTTATAAGACTCAAATAGAAGAAAAGGAAAACGAAAATCTTTGGGAGTTCAACAGTAAGTATATTGGGTCCCCAACAATGAAAGTTTCAAATAGGGAAGTTGGAGACTTTCGATATGAATTTAAAAATCTTGTGGAATATTCAGGTTTTTATTTTCAGAAAGAGAAATTTATAGGAACCATTTTTTCTCTAAAGCATAAAGAAAAATATTTTGAATATCCTACTCTCCTCAAAACGCAAGAAGACCTTTCCTTCCATATTGTCAATACTGTTTTAACCAAATCTTTGAAAGAATTTTTAAACCAAAACCCGGAAAAAACTATTCTTGCTGAAAATATTTTGAATCGAATTGACACCTACCTCAATTTTGAAAAAAGACTTTCTAATAGTACTGAAGGCAAAAATGATGACCCAGTTTTTGTTTTTTCTGAAGCAATTAAAGGAAATAGCATCTCTATTTCGACAAAAGACCGAGCAAAGATTTTAGCTTTGATTGAGATTGAACAAAAAAACATTGAGAAAGATTTTAATTTAGTAGGAGATTCTTTCACTTTAAAAATCAAAACTGACCTTCTCACAGTCCAGACCAACGGAACCAATAAAAATGGAGAAATATTTTGGGAGATTAATTTTTATGACATTAATGTCAACGACTATGAAATCTATGTTTCTTCAATAAGAATTTTTAAATTTAGAATTCTTACTACTTCAATTATTTTATTAGTTTTAATGTTGTATTTATGGATCAGGCTTCAAAAGAAAAACAAATTAGCGCCCTAATTGAGGAAATAAATTTTCACAACTATCAGTATTATGTTTTAGATAGTCCTTCAATATCAGATGCAGAGTACGATATACTGTTTAGAAGCCTGGTGTCAATTGAAAAAAACAACCCCAGTTTGGTGCTTTCTTATTCCCCCACCCAACGAGTTGGGTATCCCGTTTCAGGCGACTTAAGCAGCTATCCTCATGAATATCCTATGTTGTCTCTCGAAAATGCAATTAACGAAAAAGAGCTGAGAGAATTTTTTATAAGAATGAAGAAGTTTTCTAAAGGTGATAATATAGAATATGTTGTTGAACCTAAGATTGACGGAATGGGCGTAGCATTAATTTATATTGACGGATCTTTAGAAAGGGCCTTAACAAGAGGTGACGGCTATCAGGGGGAAGATATAACGCATAACATTAAAACTATAAAGTCAATTCCGCTTAAGTTGTTAAGTAAATCTCCAGATAAAGTAGAAATACGAGGAGAAATTTTTATGACAAAGGAAAATTTTGAATTTTTAAATAATAATAACAAAAAAAACGGAGAAAAAATTTTTTCAAAC
>JALRJJ010000056.1 GCA_023255095.1 bacterium | reverse complement strand
AGTGAATGGGTGAGGTCACGTTTTTTTGAAAATATTAAATTTAAAAATTCTAATAAAACTAGTATTTTTTATCCTACTATAAATCCAGTTAAATCATTACCTACTAATAAAGAAAAAAAAATTTTATTTTGTGCAAATATTATTGTTAAAAAAAGTAATAATTTTTTCATTTTATGCCTTTTGTTTCACGTGAAACGATTTTTTTAAATATATTAATAAAATTGAAATGTCTGAAGGACGAATTCCTTGTATTCTACTAGCCTGACCAACAGACTGTGGTTTAATTTTAATAAATTTTTCTCGGCTTTCGTTTGATAAACTTTTAATTTCATTATAATTGAAAGTATGAGGAATAATTTGATCCTCATAAATTTTAATTTTTTCAATCTCTAAAGTTTGTCTATCTATATATCCACTGTATTTAATTATTGTTTCAGCTTCAAACAAAACTTCATCTCTATAAATAGATAAAACATTTGAAAGATCTTTTTTAAAAATTGATTTATCTAATAATTGGATATCAAACTTAGGCCTTTTTATTAAACTTTTTATTTTCACCGCCTGTTTTATTGGTTTTTCATTCATTTGAATTAGTTTAGAATTGATTTCATTAGGAGCAATTGATGTAGATTTTAATAATTGAACAATGTTATTAGTTGCTTTTACTTTATTTTCAATATTTTGTATTACATCAGAGTCTAACAAATTAAAATTTTTAGAAAATTCAATTAATCGTTGATCAGCATTGGAAGTTCTTAATTGTAACCTATATTCTGCTCTGGATGTAAACATTCTATATGGTTCATCAGTATCTTTTAAAATTAAGTCATCAATTAAAACTCCAATATATGCATCGTTTCTTTTTAAAATTAATTCATTCCTTTCTAATATTTTATTTGATGCATTAATTCCAGCAATCAAGCCCTGTGAAGATGCCTCTTCATAACCTGAAGTACCATTAATTTGACCAGCAAAATACAAGCCACTTATTTGTTTTGTTTCTAATGTAGTTTGTAGTTGAGATGGATAAAAAAAATCATATTCAATAGCGTATCCTGGACGTAAAAATTTTACATTTTCTAATCCTTTTATAGTTTTAAGCGCCTCAAGTTGTATTTCTTCAGGTAGGCTTGTTGAAAATCCATTAACATAAATTTGTTTAGAATTTGACCATTCAGGTTCAAGCTGTAAAATGTGGGATGGGTTGTGAGAAAATTTATGAATTTTATCCTCAATTGAGGGGCAATATCTTGGTCCTGTTGCTGAAATATTACCAGAATACATCGCAGATTTATTAAGATTTCTATTAATTATTTCATGAGTTTTATCATTAGTTTTAAATGAAAAACAAAGCTCATCTTTAGGTCTAAACTCTTTTGTTCTATATGAAAGGGGGGAAGGGTTAGAATCTCCAAAACTTTTTTCTCCAAAGATCCATTCTACTGAACTTTTCTCAATTCTTGGTGGAGTTCCTGTCTTTAATCGACCAGAAATAAATCCAAAACGATTTAATGATTCAGTAATTCCTTCTGATCTTTTTTCGTTGAGTCTTCCAGCTTTAATTGTTTTTTCTCCAATATGAATTAATCCATTCAAAAAAGTTCCACACGTTAAAATGGCTGCTTTACAATTTAATAATTCACCGCTCTTAAGAACTACTCCACTCAACAAGTCTCCACGAACCTTTATATCAATAGCCTCTCCTTCGATGACTGGTAACCCAATAGATTTTATATAATTTTGGACTATATTTTCATATTCAATTTTATCTATTTGTGCACGTGGAGACCAAACAGACCTTCCTTTTGATTTATTTAATGTTTTACTTTGTAAAGTTGATAGATCAGCAAAATATGCCATCATGCCACCCAGCACATCTAATTCTTTAACCATTTGACCCTTTGCTAAGCCTCCTATGGCCGGATTACATGACATTCTTCCAATAGATTTTTTATCTAATGTAACTAATACAGTATTTAAACCAAATTTCTTGCTAATAATTGCTGCTTCGATTCCGGCGTGACCACCGCCGACGACAACAATATCAAAATTTTTATTATCGCGTTTCACGTGAAACTACTTTCCTACACAAAATTGAGAAAAAACTGAATTTAATATTTCATCTTTTTCTGTAATGGTTGTTATTGAGTCTAAATTTTTTAAAACTAAATAAAGGTCGCTTGCTACAACTTCAAGCCCCAAGCTATTTATCAAATTTTTATGTGCATTTTTAATTAATTTTAAAGCTGTTTCTAAGTGATTTTTCTGCCTTTTAGATGTAATAATTACTTCGGGTTGTTGTTGATTGGAATTAATTAGTTTTTCTGATATTAGGCTAGTTAAATCTTTCATATTGGTTCCCTTTAATGCAGAAATATTTAAATCATAATTTCCAATAGGCTTGTTTTTATCAATTTTATTAAAGACAAAGATAGTTTTTGATTTTTTTAATTTTTTGTTTTCTTCTTTGCTTCCTAAACATATTGTTATGTCTGAATTTTTTATTTCTTTTTTTGCTCTTGCCAACCCCTCTAATTCAACCCTGTTGGTAGTTTTTCTGATTCCAGCGGTATCTTTTATTACAAGACTAATACCCGACAAATTAATATGATTTTCTAAAACGTCTCTAGTTGTTCCAGGTATGTTTGTTACTATTGCTTTGTTTGATTTGCTTAGTTTATTAAACAGGGTTGATTTGCCAGCGTTAGGAGGGCCCACAATAACCACCGAAGCCCCCTGGGTTAAAATTTTAGTTGTTTCAAAATATTCAATTGATTGTTTTATTTGTTTTTCTAGTTCCACAATAAAATCAATCAAATCCGGTATAAATTGTGGCATTAAATCTTCTTCAGAAATATCCAAGTTAAACTCGAGAGCAGCGATTATTTTTATCAGTTCATTTTTTATCTTTCTAAGAGACCTCCCCAGCTTTCCATGAAGGTTGTTGGCGGATAGCCTAACACCCAAATCAGATTTTGCGTGGATTAATGACGAAACACTTTCTGCTTGATCAATAGATATTTTTCCATTTAGAAAGGATCTCTTTGTAAACTCACCAGCTTCTGCAATTTTTGCACCCGCCTGGAGACTTAAATCAATAATTTTATTTATGATAACAGGATTACCGTGACAGCTAATTTCTATTAAATCTTCACCTGTATAAGAGTGCCCTTTTTTGTAATAAGTAATTATAGCCTGATCAAAGACTTTTTTATTATCATAGAGGCTTACAAGAGTTGGCGTTTTAGCGGGTGGAACGTTTTTTTGAGAAATTTTTTGTATAATTTTTTTAACTGTTGATCCAGAAAGCCTAACAATCGCAATGCCACTCTGACCTGGAGGCGTGGAACATGCAACAATAGTGTGCATTTTATTTTTCTTTGTTTATGAGTTTTTGTTGAACAATTTGAAGAACATTAAAACAAAAATAATATAGATTTAAGCCCGAGGGAAAAGAGTAAAATAAAAAAAACATCATTCCAGGAAACATATATTTCATCATTTTTTGTGTAGCTTCTTGAGCGGGGTCTGCGCTCGGAGCCATTGAATTAGTGCTCATTTGCATTGTGTAATACATAGATCCTGCCATAAGAAAAGGTAAAACATTAATTGACAAAGCCCCAACCGTAAAAAGGGTGTCTGCAGAAGATAAATCGTTAATCCAAAATATAAATGACTGACCCCTGAATTCAATTGTATTTCTAAAAACCATAAAAACGGCCATTAAAACGGGCATTTGTATTAGGATTGGTAAACAGCCCGCCAGCGGGTTGATTTTGTTCTCCTGAAATAAAGCCGCCATTTTTTGTTGTTGAAGGGTAGGGTTGCTTTTATATTTAATTTTTATTTGATTCAAAAGAGGACTTATTTCCTGCATTTTTTTTGAAGACCTTAGCTGTTTTGCCATAAGAGGATATGTTATTGTTTTAATTAATATGGCAAAAAGAACAACCACAACCCCATAGTTTGGAATTAGTCCAAACATCCAAGTCATAACTGAATAAACTATCCAGGATATTGAATATAGCCATTGCCAACCAAGAATTTTTTCTTCAATTCCAACCTCTAAATTTTTGATGGAATCAAATTCAAGGGGACCAAAAAACAGGGTTGTTTTAGTAAAATTAATGTTCTGTGATAGCCTGAGATCTACTGCAGCTCTATCTCCAGTAGCATACTTAGTAAGGCTGACAACATCGGTTTTTTGAGGAATCAAAAAAACGCCAAAATATTTTGTTCGATATCCTAAAAAGTCAGAATTTCCAGTATACTGTTTTGTTTCTTTTTCAAATGAAACATTAGAAGACCCAAAAAATCCAGTTCTCCCCACCCTAAAGGATTCAATGTTTCCACCTTGACCAACCAAGCCTTCTTGAAACATTAAATCTTGAGTTCCTTCTGAGGAAAATAGACCCCCCTCCCATGTTAAACTATATTGAGCATCAAGAGTGTAGGGCCTTATGTTTTGTAAATTTGTATTAATGTCTACATTATATTGATTGTGATAAAATGTTAGCGTTTTTGATATCACCCCAGTGTCTAATTCTTTTAAAAAAACAAGAGAAACTGAAGGGGTTTGTTCATCAAGGGTGAAGTCCTGTTGCATATTTTGCAAAACCCAATTTCCGCCCAACAAAACCTCCTCACCATCAACATTAAAATATGAAACATAAAGATTTTTGTTATTGTGGCGATCAATTAGCTCCAAAGAAGATTCATTTTTTTTAAGATGCCTATTAAGTTTAAAAGAAACAATAGATCCACCATTTTCAGAACTAATAACAGCAGTATAAAGATTATTTTTTATGCCAACTAATTGTTCTTCAATTTCTGTTTCTTCGACAAAAAGAGGACTATTAGTAGTTTCAACTAAATCTTTTGTGTTTGAGTTTTGAACAACTTCTTCCGGGCCAATATCTTTTGTAGGGTTAATTAAAGAATTATAAGAGGGCCACAATAATAGAATTGCACCGATTAATAAAAAACCAGTGAGTGTTTTTTGATTCATGCTAGGATGAAACGGTAAGCTTTTTTCTGCCTTTTTTTCTTCTCGAAGCTAAAACTTTTGTGCCTCCAACGGTTGACATTCTTTCTCTAAAACCGTGAGTATTTTTTCGCTTTCTGTTGCTTGGTTGATAAGTTCTTTTCATTTTTAAACTGCCGAAATATAGCGCTTTATAATTATTTGTAAAACAATAAATAGAGTATTAAATAAAATTCTTGATTACTTAATATAAAAAACACTAATGTAGATAAGTTATATTTTATTAACGTTAATAAGTTGTGGATAACTATGGACTATAAAAATATTTGGAAAAAAACTTTAAAAAATCTCAAAAAAGATCTTCCTCAGCATGCATTTGAAGCCTGGATTGACACCCTTGATCCGATTGGCTCGTCAGATAGCATTTTTATTTTAGAAGCCCCTAATCAATTTGCTTATGACTGGATAATTAATAATTATTTTGATTTAATACAAACAGAGCTTCAAACGGTTGAACCGTCACTAGTTCTTAAAATTTCAATTGCCCCACAGTCTTCTCAAAACATTAGAGTAACGCAAATACAGGAAGATGAGCCAACAAAACAAAACTCTCCTGGCAGAAGGGTTAATATTAATCCAGGTAGTATTTTTTCTTCATTCATTGAGGGACCAAATAATATTTTTGCTAAAAATGCAGCTGAAAAAGTGGCCAAAAATCCAGGGGCGGTAGGTTTTAACCCTCTAATTATTTATGGAGGAGTAGGGCTTGGAAAAACCCACCTTTTACATTCTATTGCCAATAGTCTTTTGATGGAAAAATCACCAAAAAATGTTGTTTTGGCTTCTTCAGAAAAATTTACTAACGACTTTATTTCAAGTATTCAACAAAACAAGTCGTTGAATTTTTCAAAAGTTTACAGGAATGCAGATATTCTTCTTATTGATGATATTCAATTTTTTCAAGGGAAGGAACAAACCCAAGAACAGTTTTTTCACACCTTTAATGATCTTTATAATGCGGGAAAACAAATTGTTATGACAGCAGACAGGTATCCCGGAGAAATGGTTGGGCTCCAAGACAGACTTCTGTCTCGCTTTCAATCGGGTCTCCACGCAGATATCCAGCCGCCCGACTTTGAAACTAGAGTTGCCATTCTTTCAAAAAAAGCCAAAGAAAATAATTTAAAAATTCAATTTAAGATGTTAGAAAAAATTGCCTCTTATGTAAGAACAAATATTCGTGACCTTGAAAGCTGTATTACTAAGGTATATGCTCATTCGACGCTTTCAAACGGAGAAATAAATGAAGCCTTAATTGATTCAATCATAAGGGAAAGGGTGGGGGATAAAAATTTTCAAAGAGTTAATATTCACGACGTGATTGACGGAGTTTGTAAAATTTTTGCAGTTTCAGAGGAAGAGCTTATTGGAAAATCTAGAAGACAAAATATTGCTGAAGCTAGACAGGTGGCTGCTTATTTATGTCGCGAAGTTTTAGATATGCCTTTAAATACCATTGGAATTCATTTGGGAGGAAGAGACCATACAACAATTATTCATGCCCACAAAAAAGTTGAAGACTTATTAATAAAAGATAATAAATTTAAAAGGAAGGTTGATATTGTATTTAATGAAATCAATCTAAACTAAAAGGAAAACATATGTCAAAAGGTACAGTAAATAAAGTTATAATTGTTGGAAGGTTAGGCCAAGACCCAGAAATTAGATATACTCAAGATGGATCGGCAGTAGCAACTTTTAGCGTTGCAACCAACGAGTCCTGGAAAACTAAAGAGGGGGAAATCCAAGAACGAACAGAGTGGATTAAGTGTACCGCCTTTGGTCCATCAGTAGAAAAATACATCCAGCCTTATATTAAAAAGGGAACCCAAGTTTATGTAGAGGGCTCTTTAAGAACTGACAAGTGGCAGGACAAAGAAGGAAACGATAGATATTCCACTGGGGTGGTTGTCAATAACTATGGAGGTCTTCAAATTGTTGGTTCGGGGTCGTCATCCGGAGCGGATATGTCAGCGGGGATGAATCAGGATTCTCAGCCTTCAAACATGGGAGATTCCCAAGACTATGACGATGACAATCTGCCTTTTTAATATGTAAGTGAAGCCACCTACTCCCAGAAATAGACCCACCAGATATCTGATAACCTATATTGCGGCTATTATTTGTTCAATTTTGACAAAAATAAAAGTTGAGGGTAAAGAAAATTTACCGAAAAAAGGACCCTATATTTTAGCCCCCAATCATATTGACCACTCCGATCCTGTTGCTATAGCATATGCGATTAAAAAGCCTATAACGTTTTTAATGGCAGAGGACTTAGAAAACGTTCCTAGCGTTCAAAGAATTATTCCGTGGGCCTATGGAGTGGTTTTGGTAAATCGAAAAAAACCAAAGCTTTCAACATTTAAAATAATGAATAAACAAATTCAAGGAGGAGAAATCATTTGTATTTTCCCCGAAGGAACCTCAATAAATCCAAACTTAATAGAGGGTAAAAATGGGGCCGCCATGTTTGCTTCAAAACATAATATTCCAATTATACCCGTTGCCATAAGGGGAACCAATTTTGTCTTAGAAAAGCTTAAAAAATTAAAAAGGCAAAGGGTGACAGTTGTTTTTGGTAAGCCGATTGAAGAAACGGCAAAGTTTTTAAATAATAACGACAACCTAACTAGGAAAACAATGCAAGCAATCTCAAAAATGCTTAATGAGCCAGAATATCTTTGTTGACCAAAACTGCTTTTCCTACAAGCTTTCTATTAAAAATATTTTCTAATACTCTTGAAGCATTTTCCATATTTTCAACAACAGAAATGTGAGGGTTGAGCTTCTTTTCGTTTATCATTTGTAGAATTTTTTTAGTGTTTTGTAAAAAAAGGGGTGGAGTTTCTTTTTGAAATCTACCAATAAAGACCCCGTTGATATTACAGCCCTTAAGCAGTGGTAAGTTTAATGGAATTTTTGCAATTGTTTTAGAGGCAAAACCCACAACTAAAAACACACCCCCCCATTTTATTGTCCTCAGGGCGGGCAAGGATAAGTTTCCACCAACTGGATCAAATATAATGTCGAAACTTCCCTCAGATTTGAGAATGTCAGTAAGCGCTTTTTCGTCTTGCTTGTCATCAACAATAATTGTTTTATTGGCACCATATTTTTCACACAGAGAGGCCTTTTCTTTATTTGAAACAACAGCAACAACTCTACACCCAAAAGATTTTGCAATATCAATTGCTGCCAACCCCACCCCACCAGACGCCCCCAAGACAAGAAGGTCTTTTTTTTCATCAATATTTGCTCTTTGGATAAGAGCATGAAAGCTGGTGCCATATGTCATAAATGTGCTTGCGCCAATCTCAAAAGAAATATGAGGACCAAGAAGAAAAACTTGACTATAATGAATAGAAATTTTTTCTGAATATGCACCATAGTTAGTTAAAAAAAATACACGATCCCCCTCTTTAAAACCTGAAACGCGAGAGCCAACCTTCTCGATAATTCCTGCACCTTCATGGCCAGGAGAAAAGGGCGTGGATGGTTTAAACTGATATAGACCCTGAACAATCAATGAATCCGGATAGTTTACTCCAGCCGCAAGAACTCTAATCAGTATATCTTCTTCGTTGAGGCTTGGGTCATCTACATCCTTCCACCTGATGTCAGATATGTTACCAAATTTTTCACAAATTACGGCTTTCACGGGCTATCCTTTCTCAATTGCTATTGCTGGCGAGTATTGTTAAAATTATTAACGAAAAAAAACTTATGCAAACTAAGCCAATGTTCAAAAAGTTGATTGTGCTGATTCTTCCAGCTATAGTTTCGTGTGCAGCAATTGGACCTATAGTTGTGCCACTTGAAGAAATTTCTTCCCCCGAGAAACAAACCTATGGAATTGGAACCCAAATATATTTTTGGAACGATTCTAGTCGAAGCGAAATTTATACCGTTGAACCTAATGATACTAGACAGCTGTTGGTTCAAGTTTGGTATCCTGCCAAAATAGGAAAAAATAACCAGCGCGCTCCACACATTATATTTCCCAAGGAAACTATTCGGGGTGTAGCAGAAATAGCTGGATTGCCCGCTGGGTTGGCGAAGCACGGAGCAAAGCTTATGTCGGGATCATATTTTAATGCTGAGCCTATTTTAGATAAGTTTCCCCTAATAGTTTTCTCTCATGGGGATGGGGGAATTTTAACACAAAACATGTCCCAGATTGAAGCCTTGGTTGCGGAAGGATACGTTGTTATTGCTTGTAATCATACCTTCAACGCCGTCATTAGTTTTGACAAAAACGGACTTCCCCTTCCTTATAAAAGAAACGTTTCATGGGATCAACAAGCTTCCTATCAGAAAAAATATTATACCAACAGACTAATTGATTATCGGCTTAAAGACGCCCAATATTTAGTCAGTCAATTAAAAAAAACCACCTTCGATAGTGGAGCCCCCAACCCCCTTAATCGCATTATTGACTTTGATAAAATCGGAATTTTTGGCCACTCCATGGGTGGCGGCACCAGCTATTTAGGGTTATTGCAAGACGAAAATTTTGATGCGGCACTAGCTCTTGACGGGTGGTTTTTTGGTTTATCTGAAGAACAAGCTAAAACAAATACCAATAAACCATTTATGCACATTGCCCAAGAGCAGTTCAAAGATATAAGCGTTTTTGGAGATATTAATGACTCAGAAAGCGGAATAGAAAATGACAAAATTTATAACCTAATTTTGAAGAGTAACCACGAAAGCTATGTCATTTATTTAAAAGAAAGTCTCCATTATACTTTTACAGATTTTAAGCTTATTTACGACGATAAATCTTCTTTGGGGTTTCCAATTAATACCCTTGGGGTGGTAGACAAAAAAATAGTTGATGAACTAGTCGACAAAGCCGTTCTTGAGTTTTTTAATTACAGCTTAAAAGATCAGCCGGTAAATTTTGAATCTTATAAATCATTTGAAAAGAATGCCTACTTTGAATTTTATTCCAAATAAACAGAAATTTTTTTTAAAAAAAATATCTTAAAAAGACTTGACATCTAGTAAATCTATCATCAATTTAGTCTAAATGCATATTCGAAGGGGTACGCCCCCTCGATGAGCATGCACTTATTATGTGGAAACAATACCATATATATAAGAGTAAGAAACAAAAAAATAAAAATTGTTTAAAATGTATAAATACTCATTTGGAGGTAGAATAATGAGAAAACTACGTATGTTAATAGCGCTCTTTATTCTTCCAGCAATGTTGTTGGCACAGTCTACTACTGCTAAGTTAGCAGGGGTTGTAACTGACGCTGACGGTAGCCCGCTTGTTGGTGCTAACGTTGTTGTTGAAGGATCGAATTTGGGTGCGGCTACCGATGAACTTGGTAGATACTACATTCTCGACGTTCCTGTTGGAAACTATGACCTTCGCGCTGAATACATCGGTTACACTACCGTTGTTGAAACAGGAGTAAGAACTTCAGTAGGTTTTACAACCACTGTTGATTTTGCTTTAAATGTAGCAGCCGTTGCAGGTCAAGAGGTTACAGTAACAAGAGAAAGACCATTAATTAATCCAAACGCAACCAATACAACTCGTATCGTTGATAAAGAGTTAATTGATGCTTTTGCAGTAAGAGGTGTTGACAATATTGTTAACCTTCAGACTGGTGTTGTTAATGGATATTTCCGTGGAAGTAGAAGTGGAGACAGTCGTTACTATGTTGACGGTGTTCCAGTAAAAGATGTTTACTCTGGCGGAAATTTATTAAGCGGTAACTCACAAGCAGCACTTCAAGAAATCTCTGTCCAAACAGGTGGATTCTCTGCTGAATATGGTGGTGCAAATGGTGGTATCGTTAATATTACAACCAAGACAGGTGGAAACCAGTGGACAGCTAGAGTTGGTGGAGAGTTTTCTCTCGGTTCTGAGGCTGACACTGATCCCGACAAACTATATTCAGATGGATATCAAAATGTAAACTTTGATTTTGGTGGTCCAATTTCTGATAATATTAAAGTTTATTTATCTGTTGAAAACAGAGAGTTTGGTGGACCAGTTTCTTATAGTTATTGGCCAATGATGGATGCGGTTGCAATGCAAGACGCTCCTCCTGCAGATTACTATAGCGATGGAACTGATGGATATAACTATGGCTTTGATGCCAATGGTCAAAAAATTCATCACATCGAAACCATTACTAGAAAAAATGCAGCTGGTGAAAACGAAGAATCATATGTTGTCTACAGTAATTATAGACGTATGTATGGTCAAAGACCAGATTCTGAATCAACCCGCTTGACCATTAACGGAAATGCAACAATGGATTTTGGTCCATTGCGCTTAAAAGTTGGTACTCAAACCTACGGTTTTGAAACAGGAAGCTATAGCTATTCAAATACCCTTGGTGGATTTAATAATTCCTATATTGGTGAAAGAGATTTTGCAATGGGATATCTTAATGCAAGATATACTATTAGCCCTCTTTCCTATATTAAAGCTTCACTTTCTACTCAAACCTATGAAACAAAAGATGGTAATAAAAATTATCTAGACGACCTTGTTTCTTATGGCAGAAGAACCAAAGATTGGGGTTCAGTAAATTATTATAAAAGAGACGTAACAGGGTTTAATCCAGTTTCACCTGATGAGTTTATTGGTGTTTCAGGATATGGTAGTCAGTATACTGGTTATGACAAAAGAAAAACTACCACAAACACCTTAAGTTTCGACTATACAAACCAAGTTGGTTATAATGAAATCAAGCTGGGTGCATCTATCGACAATCATGAAATTACACGATATGGGTTGGGCGCATCAGGTATTGCTAGAGCGATTGCTCAGGTTGACCTTAATGGTGACTGGGTAGCTAGCAACGATGAAATTATTGCAGCAGGTAGTGATCCAGCAGACTGGAGATTTATCAACTATCGTGCTCTTTACGTAACCAACCTTGGATACAATATATATGGTGACGAGTGGAACGGATCATACAATCAAGATGATCACATGTTAGCTCCTGCAGAGCCAACTCAGACCCGTTTCTACATTCAAGACAAACTTGAATTTAAAGACGTAGTTGTTCAACTTGGTCTTTCTATTGAAGAAATTGACACTGGCGCTATGGCTCCCGATTCAGATGGAGATGGCTATGGTGACTCAGATGGTTTCAATCATCTATACTTTAATAGACAAAGAGTGAACAGAAACGGTGATGGTAATGGAAACTTTGTTTGGAAAAAAACCAAAAAAGAAACCGCTACTCACCCAAGACTTGGTTTCTCTTTCCCAGTATCAGACAGAACTGTCTTCCGTGCCAACTATGGTACACACTGGCAAACAGTACCAATGTCATTCCTTTATCTTTCAGATTCACAGCTATCAGCAGATATTCTAGCCGGTAATGCGACTGCTTCTGAAAACCCTGCTTTGAAACCAGAGCGTTCAACTCAATATGAAATTGGTATTGAGCAAAGACTTGGCGCTTTTGCTTCATTAAAGGTTGAAGGTTTTTACAAAGAAAGTAAGGATTATTTAACACTTGCTAATCGTACTGAAGCGTTTACCAACACCGGTGGATCTGATACCCAACAAAATTGGGCTCAGTATTTAAACGGTGACGTGATGGTATCACAAGGTTTTACCACTAACTTTGAGATGCGTAGAACTCGTGGTTTATACGCTCAGGCAAACTATACTTATTCAGAAGCTAGAGGTACAGGATCATATGGTTCACAAAACTTCTACATTACCTGGATTGGTACAGATGATGGTTATCCTAAAGCAATGAACTTGCTTGACTATGACCAAACTCACACAGCGAACATTATTGTTGACTATCGTTCACCTGATCAAACAGGTTTACTAGCCAATACAGGGTTTAATGCTGTAATGAGCTTTGGTAGTGGTACTAGATACACACCATCTCAAATTTATAGTACTGTATTTGAAAACCGTTGGGAATTCCCAGAGGGTCCAGTTAATTCTGGTACAAAACCAGCATATACTAATTTAGACCTTCGTGTTGACAGATTAATTAACCTAGGTGGACTATCAGGAAACCTATATGTTGCTGTGACTAATGCTTTAGATTCAGAGCAAGTTAATTCTGTTTACAACGGTACCGGTAACGTAGCTGAAGATGGCTGGGTTGCTACAGAAAGTGGACAAGCATGGCTTGCCAATAGATTAGCACTTAACCCTGACGTAGACGCAGCTGCTGCCTATCAAGATATCTTGGCTCAGCCAGGAAGATGGGGCGCACCTCGTCAAGTTAGAGTTGGTTTTAACTTAAGTTTTTAATTAATAAGATAAAGAGGTAGATATGAAAATCTTAAAGAATATTACCGTGTATAGTATGGTGATGCTGTATGTTGCTACTTCATTGTTAGTAGCAAGAGATACAAATATCTCAAACATCAGCGCATCAAACTATGTAGACTCTGCCGGTACGTTCGATGGAAACCAGATCTACGCCGATGTTACCAACAACGGACTATTTTTAGACTATCACATTTCAGGTGATTCAGCTCTAGAATGGCCACAAGGTACCGGTGCTCACTCAATCTTCCAATCCGCTTTGTGGATGGGAGCGACAGTGAATGGTCAAATTCGAACAATCGTTGGGGACTATACACAAGATATGGGTCCAGGCCCTTGGGGCGGTGATCCACTCGCGGCAGTTCATAGAATCTACAAGGTTGAAAAAGCTATGTTAGCTTCACCTTTAGATTTTGATGACTTCCAACAGTGGCCCGTTGAATACGGTGCTCCATGGGTTGACGTAGATGGAGACGGAGTATATTCTCCGCTTCCAAACGGTACAGACCATCCTGAGTTTATTGGAGACCAAGTACTTTGGTTTGTCAGTAACGATGGTGACCCTGCGTATAAATTGAACTTCGGAACATCTCCCTTAAATGTTGAGATTCAAACCACTATGTTTGGTTTTGATCGTCCTGACGTTTTCGGTGACATGGTTTTCCTAAAACAACTCATCATTAACAAAGGATCAGATGACTTAATTGACACCTACATGGGTTTATGGTCAGACCCTGACTTGGGCTATTCTGGTGACGACTTTGTTGGTTGTGATGTTGAACTAGGGATGGGTTATGTTTGGAACGATGGAGAAGATAGTACTTATTCTAATTTAGATATTGGTACTCCAGCGGTTGGATATGACTTCTTCCAAGGACCAATGGTTCCTTGTGATGCTTCTGAAGACTGTTCAGAGGGTGCAAAAATGTTTGGTACTCGTCATCCTGGTATGAAGAACTTGCAGATGTCATCATTTGCGTTCTACATCAATGGTGATGCTACTTATACAGACCCTGCTGATGAAGAAGAAGGTTATTATTACCTTCAAGGTTTAAGAAAAGATGGTACCCCATACCCAACAGATATCGCTGGTGATTTATATGACCAAAAATTCTGTTTCTATGGAGACCCAAATGATTCTGCTGGTCACAGTAGTGCCAACCCTATTGACGGAAACTATACCCCATCTGCGGATAGACGTTTCTTAATGTCAGTTGGTCCTTTCACTATGGCTGCAGGTGATTCACAAGAAGTTGTGTTTGGTATTTTCCACGCAGCTGGTGGTGATCCATTAGCGTCTGTCGCATATCTAAAAGAAGTTGATGCTCTTGCTCAAACTGCTTATGATATTGATTTTGCGCTTCCTGACTCACCTCCTGCTCCCTCAATTACAGCATCTTCTCTTGAAGATTCTATTTTGCTAACCTGGGAAGGAAATGCCGAAGGATATTCAGCAACTAGTGAAGTTGATCTTGATGCAAATGGAAATCCAACAAGCTTTGAGTTTGAAGGATACAACGTGTATCAATATGAAACTGCCCAAGGTGCTGGTAAATCAAAAAGAATTGCAACTTATGACGTTATCAATGGTGTAACTGAAATTTATGATAATGTCTTTAGTGCAGAGCTTGGTGAGACCATTAATATTAGAACCCAGTTTGGTTCTGATAGCGGTTTAGCGAGACATCACTCTATCACCAAAGATGCATTGAATGCAAATTCAAGATTGATTACTAACAGAAGTTATTATTTTGCAGTAACTGCTTATGGATACAATGCAAATGGTATTCCAAAAACCCTAGAAAGTAATCCAGTATATATTACTGTGAGACCTGAGGTTCCAAATACCTTTAGCATGGGTGAAAACACTGCGAGCTCAGGAGACACTGTTGCAGCAGATCATGATGGACCTTCTGGAGGTTCTGTGACTGCAGTAGTAGTAAGCCCTTCAGCTCTAACTGGAGATTCATATGCTGTTACTTTTGATGACTATTTAAATGGTTATGCAGTAACCAATTGGTCTTTAACTAACACTACAACCGGCGAAGTGCTTGTTGCAAACAACCCAGTTGTTGGTGGTGTTAATGGATTAACTGGAGACAATGTAGATGCCGGTGCAACTCCAATTGTTGATGGTATCCAAGTACAAGTTGAAGGACCTCAGCCTTCTACCATTACTGATATTCAGGAGTGGACAGCTGGCTGGAAAGAAAACGCTGAACTTAGAGATCCAGCAGTTTCATATGTTCCATGGTACAGTTTAGGTACTACTGGATATATTATTGAAAATAGAGCTGGTGAAATTAATGTTGGCGGATATGCTAGAGACTTTGACAGGTTTGAATACTGGCAAGGTGATGATATAGAGTTTGACTTTAGTCATCCAGCGTTGGGTTGGAATTATGCTTCTAATAATGTTGAAAGCTATGTTCCTTTCACCATGTATCGACACAACTTTGTTGAAGGTGAAAAGCAACCAATGTTCGCAGCATTTTGGGATGCAGACGGTAATGATACGTTTGACATCGCCTTAAAATCAGATGGCACACCTGTTCACATAGGTCCATTATTCCAATCTCCAGGTTGGGATCCAATTTATGGTTATGTATCATTTGATACTACTGGAGACGGTATAGTAGACTGGTATGATACTTCTGACGCTAATGGCGACGGAATATATGACAGTGATGCTCAATATATTGTTGATAACAACGCCTTTGATTCAGGTGGTTGTGGATGGGGTGCTTGGTCATCTTCTGCAAACCCTGATCACTACTCAGAGGAGTGGGGTTGTCCAGGTGCTTACTTAGGTAATGGCGCATATGTTGAATATCCTTTCATGACAGCTACCATGTTTACTGACTATTTAGGATACGGTGTATTGCCTGATGAAGCTGGTATTGCAACAGGAGCTTATAACGCTTCTAAATGGACTGGTGCAAGTTCTGTTGTTTTCCAAACAGCAAAACCAAAC
>JALRJJ010000027.1 GCA_023255095.1 bacterium | reverse complement strand
AAAATGAAAAAATATTTACTTATCTTGCTATTAAGTTCCCTGCTTGTTTCTCAAGAACAAGATTTGCGAAAGAAAATTGTAATCTACAAAGATAACTTTTCAGTAATTAAAGAGCCGTTATCCTTATCTTTGAGAGCTGGTTTAAATCCAATTACATTTTCAAATTTATCACAGAATGTTATAGATAATTCATTGTTTTTAGATCTTCAGGGGGCAACAATCTTATCCCAAAACATTAGTCATAATAGGTTTGGAATCCAACGATTTATGCAAAAGAATATTGGTGCTTCCATTGAATTAAAACCCCTAAGTGGCTCTTCAGTTCAAGGTTTATTAATGGATTATAATGATAAAGAAATAGTGCTTAAAACATCAAAAGGTCTTACAATTTATTCAAAGAATAATCTAGAATACATTAGCTTAAAATCTAACGAAGTCTCTGAAAAATTTTCACCTGAAATTGAGTGGATAATTCAATCCGATTTTGATCAAAACACTGATGCAGAGGTGCATTATATTTCTTCCGATTTTTCTTGGAATGCTATTTATAATCTTATTATAGATTCATTTCAAGATTCTATTTCAACTAAAGCAGAATTAACTATCAATGCAGAGATTACTAATAATTCTAATATGAACTTGTTTAATGTTGATCTTGCAGTAATTGAAGGGACGATTCCTTTTAATTCGCAGTCAAACATTTCTAATACTCTTTCAAGAAATGCCCCAATTGTAGATGCTGTTACTATTGGAGACTATTATTCATTTAGTATTGGAAATGATATAAATCTAAAATCTTTAGAAACTAACTTTTTTCCACTGTTAGCAAAAAAAGTAATTAATTATGATAAAAGATATATTTTTAGAAATAATGAAAGAGACCAAAAAGATGAACCATTAAATGTTGAAATTTTATTTCAGAATTCTGATGAAAATAATCTTAATGTACCTTTGCCATCAGGAACTATTAATTTATTTGAAAAGAGCCAAGATGGAAGCATTAACATGTTAAGCAAAAATATTTTTAAAGCATCACACAAAGGTTCTTTGTCAATCATTAGCGCTGGTAAGTCATTTGATATAAATGGTAAAAGACGAATATTAAACTATGATAGACAAAATAATAGCGAAGAATCAACTATTTCTCTTCAAGTTATTAACTCTTCTGGACAATCTATAAAAGTAAAATTAGAAGAAAAAATCTTTGGTGATTGGGTAGTAAAAGAATCATCTTCAATGTATATCAAAGAGGACGCGAACACCATTTATTTCCCACTAGAAATCAAACCAAATTCTTCCGAAACTGTAACTTACTCTTACAGAAAAGAATGGAAATAACTTTTTTTGATGGAAGTTCTTCCTTCAGAAAAATTTAAAATACCAATCCAATTTTTAAAAGGCGTTGGTCCTAAAAGAGCAAAAGCGCTTGAATCACTCAATATTCAAACTGTCGAAGATCTATTATATTACTTTCCAAGAAGACATGTAGATCGAACTCTCACTCACACTATTGACACACTTGCTCTTGATCATGAAGTCAATGTAATAGGTCGTATTAAATCTATTAGATTTGTTAAAAGGTTTAAAAAGAGTTATGTCATTGCAAATTTTGCAGATCATACCGGAAGTATGACTTTAATGTGGTTTAATGCTGCTGAATATATTGGACAATCATTAAAAGAAAATGATTTATTGGCTATCCATGGAAAGGTTACAAGTTATCAAAATAAATTTCAAATAGTTCATCCGGAATATGACAAGCTTAATGCCAATGAAATTACAGTTAATACGGGTTTGATTATTCCAATTTATCCTCTCACTGACGATTTGAAGAAAGTTGGATTAGATAGTCGAAATCTTAGAAAAATTATTGCCAACTGTATTAAAGATGTTGAACAAATTGATGATTTTTTAACGCCTGAATATAGAAATAGTCTAGGGCTATGCAGTTTAGACTTTGCTTTGCGAAACATTCATTTTACTAAAAATATGGATCATCTTAATTCAGCAATTACTCGGCTAAAATTTGATGAACATTTTTTTATACAACTATTATTTGCTTCAAGAAAAAAACAAATTCAGAATTCAACATGTTTACCATTAATAAAAAAGTCGACAATTCTTAACAAAATAAAAAAATCATTAACCTTTGAATTAACAAATGCTCAACAAAATTCTTTTAATGAAATTATTGAAGATCTTTGCACTAGTCATCCAATGAACAGAATGATTCAAGGAGATGTTGGCTCGGGAAAGACTATTGTTGCATGCTTAGTTTCGGCTTTAGTGATTGAGAATGATTATCAGGTTGCAATTATGGCTCCGACGGATTTGCTTGCGAATCAAATTTTCAGAAACTTTGAAAAATATTTTTCTCCGTTGGATGTTGACTGTTCAATACTTCTAGGTTCTCAAAAAAGTCAAACTAAAAAAGAAGTTTTAAAAAAAATTGCTAGTGGTGAAAGTAAAATAGTTGTAGGAACTCATGCCTTATTTCAAAAAAATGTTAGTTTTAAAAAGCTAGGACTAACAATTATTGATGAACAACATCGATTTGGAGTTAATCAAAGAGAACAATTAATTAAAAAGTCTAAAATACCTAATCTTTTATCAATGACTGCTACTCCGATTCCAAGAACCTTAGCTATTACATATAATGGAGATATGGACATCTCTTTAATTGATGAACTTCCAAAAAATAGACCAGATATTTTTACTACTAAAATTCAAAATATCGACTTGCCCACAACATATGATTTTATCAAAGAAAAAATCAAAAATGGAGAACAAGCAATTATTGTTTACCCCTTAATTGAAGAAACAGAAAAGTCTGATCTAGAAGCTGCAACTGAGTCTTATGAAAAACTTAAAAAACAATTTTTTTCTAATTGCAACGTTGGTTTGCTTCATGGAAAAATTAACAATGAAGATAAAAATAAAACCATGTTAGATTTTTTGGACGGTAAAATTGACATTTTAGTTTCAACCACTGTAGTTGAAGTAGGAATTGATAATCCCAATGCTACAATCATGCTTATAAACAATGCAGAACGATTCGGATTAAGTCAACTTCATCAACTTCGAGGGAGAGTGGGAAGAGGGAAAAAAGAGAGTCATTGTATTTTATGCTCAGATAGCTTTTCCGATAAATCCAATAATCGACTTGATATCCTTACTCAAACCAGAAATGGATTTCATATCGCTGATGAAGATCTAAAAATTAGAGGTCCTGGAGAATTTTTTGGGGAGAGGCAAAGTGGATTT
>JALRJJ010000119.1 GCA_023255095.1 bacterium | reverse complement strand
CCAACTACTTGCCTGATTGAACTCTCGACTGCTTGCCTAAGAGTGACATCAGGGTCAACAACATTAAATAAATAGTTTTGCGCATCATTGACTTTGTACTGAACAGCAAATTTAGCGTCAATCATATTTTCATCCTTAGTCAGCATGATAGACTCCGAGGAAACATTGCCTCCAAATCTTCTATTGTTATTTACAACATTTCTAAAACCAATTTCTGCAGTTCTGATTTGCTCAACATTAATTTTTGTCAAAGTTTCAATCGGGAAAGGGAGATGCCAATGAAGTCCAGGATTAGTCTCCTCTTGAAAAGCACCAAATCTAAGAACCACACCTTTTTCAGCCGGGTCAATTGTGTAGACCCCGAATCCAAACCAAACTAGAAGTGCAACAACAATTAAGTATTTAATGCCACCTTTGGGTGAAGGGATCTGAACAACCTTTTCAGTACTACTAGGTGGCTTACCGCCGCCAAAAATTCCACCAAATTTATTCTTAAAGTCCTTGATGACTTCATCAAGTTCTGGGGGTGAGCTCTGTTTGTCTCCCCATGGATTTTTATTGTCATTCCAAGCCATTGGTATAGTTACTCTGTTCTTAAAATAGCTCCATTTTACATAAACCAATATGTTTTTTATAAATGAAAATGCTCTCTTATTAGTAGGGTCAAAAGGTATCATAAGGTTTGTTTTAATTGAATAGCTAGAAGTGAAAAAAAAATACCTTCTTCTTTATCTTATCATCCTTGCTTCCTCCAATGCTCTTGGAAACACTTGTTACAAAGAGAGTCTATTTGACAAGAAAGAACTTATTAATGATGATTCTCTAGTTATCGAAGCAGATTCAAGTTCCGTTGATAATAAGAATATTTTCAACCTTTTTGGAGATGCCTCTGTTGTGTCTTCAAAATATGCCATTAATGCAGACAAAATAATCATAAATAAAAACTCTAGGCAAGCATTCTCCTCGGGTAATGTCAGATTTAATGATGAGTTGCTCCTTTTAAAGGCTGAAAGTCTTGATATTAAGAAAAAAGATAATGATAACTTTATCCAAGCCATTAATACTGAATACTCTATTCCTGATCAAAAAATTAGGGGTGAGGCCATGGCAATATCAGGTAATTCAAATCAAAAGTTTTTTAGAAATGCAACCTATACTAAATGCCCAACAGGAAATGAAAATTGGATTATCAATGCGGAAAATATTCAATTAAATTCCCTGACTAATAGGGGTAAGGCTGAAAATGCGGTATTGAAACTTCATGGTTTACCTGTTCTTTTCCACCCTTCTATTGATTGGGTTTTAAGTGGTAAGGGATCAGGTTTTTTAGCGCCATCTTTTTCTAGCTACAGTGACGAATCATCAGCTAAAGATGGATACAGTATTAAAATTCCTTATTTTCTTAATATTGCTCCTGACAGAGATTTACTCATAGGACTTGATTATTTGTCCACCAGAGGAACAAGTATTGATTCCGAATACAGACAACTTATTTATGATAGTAGCTTATGGGATAGCGGAAGATTAGAAACTAATTTTAAATATCTAGATAATGACGATGTTACTGGAAAAGATAGATGGCACCTTCATAACAAACTTGACTTATCTTTCAATCAGAATTCTAACTTGAAGTTAATTAATAATAGAGTTTCTGATACAAACTATTTCAAGGAGATTTCCCTTGAAGAAACTTCACTTGAACGCCTAACTTCTTCTCTAAATTTGGCGCATGATAGTAAATTTATCACTGCAAATTTTTACTCTGAAAATGAACAATTGGTTAACTCTGGAGTAGCCGACTACACCCGAAAATATGATTTAGTCTTTTCCAAGAATTTAAACTTAATCGATGGAGTTGAGATAAGTATATCTGGAGCCAGTACTGATTTTGATCATCGAAATAACTCTTCAACAACTGGAAATCGAAACCATTTTCAAACTAGTTTAAGTAAAAAATATAAAAATATTGCATATGAAATTCAGCCATCCGTTTCAATCTTAACTACAAATTATGACTTGGACAACTCTTCGAAATTAAATAGATCTCTTTACAAAACAAGTCTAGAGGGCAAATTATTCCTAGAGAGAGAATTAAATTTTGCAGAAAAGGATTATATTCAAACGCTAACTCCAATTTTTAAGTATTCATACATACCAAAAGAAAATCAGAACTCAATACCAAATTTTGATAGTGATTCTTTAGCATCGTCTTACGAATCTTTGTTTAATGGTTCCCTATATACTGGACTAGACAAAATTAGTAACCAAGACAGTTTAACCATAGGACTGGAATCTGAATTTATTGATGATGATTCTGGAAATACCCTTTTAGTATTTAAAGCTGCTCAAAAATATTACTTCGAAGACGAATTATTAAACTCATCTGGAAACTTTGCTAGCACATCTGACTCAAACCGCGGTTACACAAATATCGAGACGTTTTTAGAATATGGTTCCGGTAAATTTAAACTTAATAATTCTCTCTCTTTCAATCCAGATGACTCCAAAATAGATAAATCTAGTTCAGGTTTAAAACTAAATTTTTCACCTGAGAGTTTTGCTAATTTAATGTTCATTGATGAAAATAGCGAAGAAAATATCCAATTAAATGGCAGCTATCAACTAAATGATGCAAACAATCTATTTTGGAACTTTCAACGAAACTTGACTTCAGGCACCACAGATAGACTAACCCTTGGAGTCTCTAATGATGATTGTTGTGTAGCCTATAGATTTGCATTTTTTAAGAAAAATATTGGTGTCAATAAGCACAGCTATGATAAATCTTTTGAAATCGTTTTCAAAGGCCTGTCTTCAACAACGCCTAGTTTGCAAGCACGAATCAAATCTGAGATACCAGATTATCTTGGTGATATATATGAATAAGATCTGATGCTAATTTCTGGGTATCATGCCGTTGAGTCTATTCTTATTGAGCGTCCTGAATTAATAGTTAAATTGTTTCTCTCTCGATCAGAAGATAAAAGAGGGGCTAAGATCAGAAGTCTAGCAAAGTTATCTCAAATTAATTTTGAAACATTAGATTCAAACAAAATCAATCAAACTGCTGGTCATTCAAAACATCAGGGATTTCTTGCTGAAATTTCCAACCCTGGCTTTCTTTCCGAAAAAGATGTTATTCCGAGATTAAAAAATCTTAACACATCAAGGGTGTTGATTCTTGACTCTATTCAAGATCCAAGGAACCTTGGCGCATGTTTGAGAAGCGCCCTGGCATTTGAATTTGATGCTGTGATAATTAATAAAGATGGTTCTTCCCCAATCAATGATTATGTTTTTAAAACTTCCGTAGGCGCAATATTGAACTTAAATATTTTTTATGTCACTAATCTTTCAAGGTCGATAAATTCTCTTAAGGATATTGGGTTTTGGGTTTTAGGTCTAGATGGCAATGGAGAAGGTTCAATCTTTTCAGAGAAATTTTCTTCAAAAACAGCTGTAGTGCTAGGGTCCGAAGGATCCGGTATTCGTAAGTTGGTAAAAGAGAATTGCGATCAGCTAATTAAGATACCAATTTCAACCAAAGTTGAAAGTTTGAACATCTCTGTCGCAGCAGGAATCGTCATGTATGAATTAAAAAAACAACACATCAATTAAAATATATTTTTTTCATTATTAACAACACTCTAGAGACTCATTTTGGTAAAATTGCCACCAAAATTTGATGGAAAAATTACCCGCAAAATTTAAACTTTTAAATTTCTCTAAGAAAAATTTAAAAATCAAAGATCATTGTTCTATCTCAAAATTCCCAAGAATTTATGAGATGATCTTAAATAAAGATGAACAAGTTTATATTGATTTAGAGTTTAATTTAGTTGGTAATAGAATTCCAACACTTAAAGGTGACTTAAGATTTAATGTTGTTATAGAGTGTCAGAGGTGCTTAAAACCATTAGAGTTAGCTTTACACTCTGATATCAGTTTTGCATTTGTTGAATCAGATGA